>JAEEII010000241.1 GCA_016281295.1 Bacteroidales bacterium | reverse complement strand
TCATCGTGCTCCGTCATAGTAAAGGGCGTGCCGTCATAGACCCTGCTGCCGCTGCCGGGGATAACGGTAATCGCCGTCGTGTTGGCGGTGATCTCCAGACCGCCGTCGTTGACGATATTGAACGACACGTTGATGTTGCTGTTGCCGTAGCTGAACTGTTCGGCATCCAGATTCATCGGGTAGGTGCCCACTGCCGTGCCTTTCGCCTCGGCTGTGTCGCTATAGCTCACAAGCGTCTCGTCGTACAATGCGCTCTCGCAGGACAGGCTGTAGCCCGACACGCTCTGCTCGCTGCCGTTGTACGTCACCGTGTCCGTGTGGCCCGTAACGGCAACGGTCATCGAGGCCTTCTCGATCGTCAGGTAGCCGTCCGTGACATTGAACGTCACGCTGAAATTCGCGTTCGTGTTGGTGAACTGCTCGTCAGTAAGACCCATGTATGTCGTACCAAACTCTGTTCTTGATGCTGAATCTGTTCCGTTGAACGTGAAGTCATCTTCCGTATAAAGATCCGTAGCAACACCGTCAATCTCAATAGCCGTCACAGTATAGCCGCTCACGCTATGCTCTTCACCGTCGTAGTCTGCCGTGCTGGTATTACCCGTGATGGTCACCGTCACCGCGACGGGAGCTGCCTGCGTAATGGTAACAAGGTTGGAATAAACCCCCTCATCATTGCCATAAAGGCCGACAACCTTCATATAAGCCGTACGGGCAACACCTGTGTTAGCATCAATTACATATTCAACATTGTTTTCTGCGTTGACGTTTACATGGATCCAATCGTAAGTGGCAGGAGTTACACCATCTTCTTCAAAGAATTCAACATCAGGTTCATAGGAATCACCCATATCCTCGTATGTCACCGTGAAAGTGCCATTGGCACCTTCAGCAGGAGTTTCAACCAAGTCAGGAGCGACCGTGACAGAAGGATTAGCGACTGGCAGAGCAATTGAAATAGGACCGACACCCACATTGGAACCCTTGGTGAAAAGCAATCTCACATAACGGTCTGTGTTGGCAAAAGCATTGGTGGTTTCAAGAGTCAAAGTATCGTTTTGAGAACCGCTGACTTCCAACTCTTCCACGTCGGTGAAAGTTTCACCATCGGCAGAACCCTGAACAGTGATGGTGGAAGTGTTGGCGCCGCCAATCATCTTCACACCAATGGTGACCTTGCCAGGTCGTTGGTCGCACTTAACCTGGATATAGTCGCCATTGCTATCCAATTTGATCAAATATGGACTGTTATTGGAAGCATAGTCACTACCCAAGCCGTTAGTAGTCACGCCATCAAGTTCCAAGAAAGCAGCACTTGAGCCGCCTTCCCATTCAAATGGCAGCGTGGCATAGTCAAGTTGAAATTTGGCTTGATTGATGATGACGAGGTTAGAATAGACATTATTTCCACCCACTGATGTATAAACCTTGAAATATGCTGTTCGGGCAGCCGCTTCGTTGGCATTGATGATGTAGTCTATGGTATAATCACCTTCATCCCCCTCAATTCCAGCATAAATCCAGTCGGGGTCATCGCCAGCAAGTTCATCGCCATTGGCATCGCAGAACTGAATGTCGAAGCTGATCAGGTTGGGGATGTTTTCGTAGGTTATCGTAAGAGAACCTTCCGCACCCTCAGAAGTAGCATCGACCGTTGCGGGAGCGACGGTGATAGAAGGAACTGCAGGACGTACAAACGACACAAGATAGTTGCCTTGGGCAAACTCCTTGATAGGGTTGGAGGTGCCGTAAATCACCACATTACCATAAATGGTAACGATGTCGCCTACTTGGATGTTGCCAACAGCTGTGAAGTCCCCATTCTCCAAATTTTTACCTTTGTAGATTTCGAGCTGATCTTCAGCTTCTCCGTCATCAGAAATATAATAGGTAAGTGTACCGTTGTTAAGGCTGGTCGGAGCCGTGGAAACGATACCAGTAACATAAATGCCGTTAGCGGGATACTCCGTAAAATTCAACGCCTGAGTCACGGTGTAGGGATTATCCGCCGAACAGATATGGTAAATGGCCGTAGCCACAGTGCTGGCTTCGTTGCCAACGTAGGCGATAGCCTTAATCGTAGTGGTGGATGAAACCGTAATCGCAGACGTGTATGCCGTGCTTTCACTGGTGGGTTCAGTGCCGTCAATCGTATAATAGATGTTGGCTCCTGTGGTCGCACAGCTGATGGTCACATCCTGGGCTTCAGCGTAAGTACCAGCAACAGGGCTGAAAGTGGGAGCCTCAACATCGGTTAAAGGATGTATCAGCGATACCAACTGACAGCCTTGACCAAATTCGTATGTGGAACCATATTTGATCAAGTCTCCATAGACCACAACAGTGTCTCCAACAGCAACTTCTGACGCATCAACGCCAGTGCCAGAAGCACAGCGATAGGCTTCCAACACATCTGTGGTGTTACCTTCGTCAATGAAATTGAAAGAGATATTACCATATTGTGTATTATATGCTGTTACGATTTCGGAAACAATACCCGCGGCATACACACCCTGTGTGCCTGTGTTGGCATCAATGGCGGCGCGGGCCTGGGCCACCGTGTAAGGGTTGTTAATCGTACCGGGAGCGTTTGGATCACTATTGATGACGGAAACTGTAAATGTAGCCGTTCCAGCATAGTAATCATCATCGGCTTCTTGGCTGATAGTAATGGTTTGTGCGCCCGGAGTCACAGCCAAAGGAGTGATGGTGATGGTCTTTGCCGCCGCATCGTGAACATAGCTGAAATAACTTGTCGGGCTTGCCGGGGAAATAGTGATTGCACCTGTGCTGGATGTCGTGTAGCTTATGGTTTGAGCAGCACTATTGTTATATAGATCAAAGCTAAGGTCTGTTGAGGTATTTGTTATATCAAGGTCACTTTGGTCAAGAGAACTGCCACCAGTAGCGTATGTAATCTCTATTTTCGTCCAATAGGCCGCATTGGTTCCTCTTGTGATTTGGAAATATTTGTACCCCTTGTTAGAAAAATCTGCTGTAATAGAGCCATTGCCTGTTGCGACTTGAGTCCAATTCGTGCCATCGGCACTGCCATTGATGGTGGTGGCTCTTGCTGTTCCAGAATGAGTAATGGCCACGCTGATGATATCTCCAGGATAAGCTGTAGTATTCATGATGGTACCTGTAGAAGCTTTAGCTTGAATATTTGTATTGCTTTTCATCAAGTCAGTGTAAACATAGGTAATGCCATCAATTGTTTTTGAAGTATTCGTGGTGTATGAACCTGTCAATTCAAGATTGCTTTGGGTAAGGGTTGCCGTTACTGCTCCCCCACTGGTGCTTTCCGTATATTGAGCCGTAAAAGCAACATCGTCGGAGACTGTGTAGCTGCCGGCGATAGGAGTGGAACTTCCAGTAGCCAACCAGCCGTCAAAGGTGTAGCCGTCTCTGGTTGCCGATGGCAGGGTGTAGGTGCCGGCAACTTTGGAATTGCTGGCATTCGGGAAATCGGAATTTCCAACGAAAGTGCCATCACCGGCATCGAAAGCGACAGTATAAGTGGTCGGCTGAGTGCCGGAAACGGTATAAGTTAATGCTATGGTTTTTATACGTAGTTGCGTATTCGAGGTATTAACATTCTTAATTTCCAAAGAAGTGGTTGCAGAAATGCCAGAAATGGTATAAGTATTATTTGATGCAGAAACACTAACAGCATCACCACCATCAACATAATAAGCCACGGATGGGCTGGTGGATGTGGTCATCACTGCACCTGTAATGGATATGCCTGAAATAGGTGTAATGATGATAGAGCCGCCGTTGCCGCCACTGTTATAATAAAGGCGCAATTCCGAAGCATTTGCATTATACGCAGGATTACTTGCTGAACTATTTTTCACAGCTTCAAACGAACAAACACCTGTAACAGAGCCTGATATAGCTGTGAAATTGGTGTATGTGCCTGCATCGCCAGAGGCTGTACCCCATCCTATTGTGTGAGTTGTCTGTCCCCACACCACGCCCAGGGACATCACCATGGCGAGGCACAAGACGACAATCTTCCGCATCTCGCGGAATGGTCTGATTAATTGTAAAAACTGTTTCATACTGTATAAAATTTAGAACATAAATATTTATCCTACAATTATTTGCATGTCAATACAAACAAAACAAAACATGCGGCGCAAATATAACAAAACCGACTTTTCAACCTCCGATTGTTGAGAATCTAAATGTTAACAATACGGGGGAAGTTATGAACAACGAGGACGCGGTTTTTAATTCATA
>JAEEII010000240.1 GCA_016281295.1 Bacteroidales bacterium | reverse complement strand
GCGACGATGAGGGCAAATGGGGTTTCATCGATAAGGGAAATCTTGTTGTTCCTTACAAATATACTGATGCCCATGATTTTTCGGGTGGGCTTGCTGCTGTATGCGACGATGAGGGCAAATGGGGTTTCATCGATAAGGGAGGAAATATCATTATACCATTTAAATATGATGGTGTATCATGGAATTCTTTCCAAGATGGATTTGCTTTAGTACAAATTGGGGACAAATACGGCTACGTTGACAAACAAGGTAATGACACTTATTCCCTGAAATAAAAGTATGAAACGTTTATCCTTAATACTATTTTTGTTCTTCTGCACCACTGCTTCATGGTCTCAGGAGAAAGTTTATGAGAATTCTACATCCATTGGATTTGATGGCAAGTGGTCAAGTTTTGGCGACAATTACGATGACTTGGATAAGTGGATAACAAAGAACAGAATATACCCACAAGAGGCAATTGACAAACAAGAGCAAGGTCGGGTTGACATTAGTTTTATTGTGGAGAAAGATGGCTCGTTGTCTTCCATAGAAATCAAGAACAGCGTTTCTCCGTCACTTGATGCCGAAGCGGTAAGGTTGGCTTCTACAATGCCCAAATGGAAATGTGCATACAATTATGGAGTACCTTGCAGGTCACGGAATCAATTCTCCGTTAATTTTAGATTGCCAAAGGTCGTATCAAAGCCACAAGCTCAAACAGGTACGATACAATCCCAACATTTTTCAGATAACGGCCATTCTACAAGCGATGAGTGGTTATGTAAAAACGGTCAGAAAATCTATGAGGGTGAATATCTTTTTGGAAACATAAAAGGCAAGGCAAAATACCAATACAGAGATAATGCGGATGGTACACGTTGCTATGATGGTAATTTTGAGTTTTTTTCTGAAGGCTTCTATGCCAAGGGAAAATTCAGCAATGATTGCCAAATAGGGACTTGGAAATACAATTCGAATAGCATAGTAGCATCTATAAATTTTGATGAAAATGGCTATTTGGAGGATGATTTCTCCTATATAAAGAACAATCGTAATGTGTATAATGGTAATGTGACGGTTGAAGGAAAATGTGAAGAAGGATGTGTGCGCACCATATCCTTCAAATGTAATGCTTTTATCGCTGAAGGACAATTCTTCAGTGCGAGAAACACCAACTATGGTAATCATCCCGTAGGAACATGGAAACTAACCATTCTCAATGACCCTAATCACCAATATACTTATGAGTCAAATTCTCAAAATAAACCGATGACAATTATTTTTAATGAGGAAGGTCATGTGAAAGATTGGTTTTTTATCGACCCTTCAACGGGAGATAAGAAAAGCCCTCAAAGAGGATCTTTCACTCGAAACGGACCTGAAGGAATAATGCGTTATATCTTAGAGGATGCGAACCAAACTCTTAGAATTGTATTAATGAAGAAGTCTATACGAAAGAATAAATATTAATTATGGCACTGATTAAATGTAAAGAATGTGGGCATGAGGTTTCGGATAAAGCCTCTGCATGTCCTAACTGTGGATGTCCAATAGAGCGTGTTGAAACACTCCAAGAAGAACTGTATGAAGAAAATCCCAAGAAAAAGAAAGGTTGGATTGGGGCTTTGATAGTTGTGGCATTATTCTGCCTATTAGGAGGGGGCTATTATGCTTATACCAAACTCTTTAACGGTGGAAACGAAAAAGACGCTGTCGTAGAACTAACTCCCGAATTTATCAAGGCCGTGCAGCAGTATGAGCAACTTGGTGTGTTTAGCGAGGGCATGGCTGCTGTAAAGAAAGGTGATAAGTGGGGCTATATTAATAATAAGGGTGAAGAGATTATTCCCTGCGAGTACACATCTGCTCAAAAGTTCAGCGAGGGTTTAGCACCGGTCGGCAAGAACGATTGCGTAGGCTTTATTAACCCCCTAGGAAAGATTGTCATTCCTCTTGATTTCAAATTTGCCTTGCCATTCTCAGAAGGATTAGCTGCTGTTTACAAAGATGACCATTGGGGGTTTATTGACTCAAAGGGACAGGAAATAATCCCATTTGCTTACACTTCCGCAAGTCAATTCTGTGATGGTTTGTCGTTGGTTATGAAAGAAGAAACACCAATCTATATTGACAAGCAGGGAAAACAAGCATTTCCTATACCTGTAGAAGATCCATGCGGTGCAGGAGTTTTTTCAAATGGGCGCGCTTTCATAGCTAAGGACTATGAAAATTTTGCGGTTATTGACACAAAAGGAGAAATCGTTTTCACCGGCAATTGGTTTTTTTCTGAATTTGGCTTTTCTGGACCTTTCCTTGAGAGTTCGCAATTGCCTGTGTATGTTAATGGCTTGCTCAGTGTACCCAATGAGGAATTCGATTTTGACATTTACGATGAAAAAGGTAAGAAAATTAACACATCAATGATAGCTGTTCCAAAGTTGATTGACCCACAAGACAAGAATTTCACCTATACGCTTACTTTCTTTAATAGTGAGAACGGCACTAATTATATGACCTATGGTTTGAAAGATGACGCGGGTAAGATTATATTGAAAGGCATCTATGAATCCATAAACAACTTCGGAGGTTATATAGGCGTTGATGGTAAGCAACCAATGATTTCAAATGGCGTTATGCTTGTGACACTTATAGAATATGAAGACCAAATAGAGGAAGGATACGCCGGAGACTATGAAGCTTATCCTAAAACATTTTATTATGGTTATGCAGACCTGCAAGGTCATGACACCTTTACACAGGAAGTGAAAGACCGTTGCCGCAAGTCGCGCGAAAAAGCCATGCAAAAGCTTGACGAGAAAAGAAAAGAGGAAGAAAAAGAAATGGATGATGCAGGAACCTCCGATTGGTTGCAAGGTCGTTGGGTCGGAACAGATTCGCATAGTGGTTATCCCTTCGAAATGATAATAGAGGGTGATAACTTAATCCAAAAGATTAATGGTCAAGTATGCTACAATGGTCCCTATCAGTTTAATGGTGATATGCTGATATATAACGATGCTAACGATTTTTGGGCTGTTGACAATAATAATCAAGTATTAACCCTTGATGGCTTACCCATGAGGAAGGTAAATGGTAGTTCTTCTGAAAATGAAGAGGTGTCTGTCACCAACCCGTCTCAAGATAAAGAGATTAGAATAATGGCAAGATTAAAAGACTTGAATAATCAATCAATAGAACTAACCAATGAATTAGCACGTATGCGGAACAGTGGCAATATAGACCCAGCTCGCTATCTGTATATAAAGCAAACCGTTCTCAACAATAAAGAAGAGCAAATTAGCTTAGCAAGACAATTAGGTGACAATCAATTGGTATACGAATATCAACAACAAAAACAAAAACTCGAGCAGGCATACAGAATGATGGAAAGTGGCTATTGATATTCATTGCCAAGCAAATTCGATATAACAAGTACAGCGGGAACACCCTTTTAAATAGGTGTTTCCGTTGTCTTTTGTTCTTGAGGCTTTATTTCTGCATGATACGGAAAAGTTCTATATATTAAAAAAAGGTGAAGAAAGAAGAAATATTCCCAAAGAAGAAGTGTATATAAAAAAGTTTGTACCTTTGTAAACAGAGAGAACAATAAACGTGGTTGAAAGAGTATAAAATCCGCTAACCAATGGCTTTTCATAGTTACTGATAGTAGAAACAACTACTTCCAAAACCACAAGTTATTAACATAAAATACTGATAGTCAGTGGGCAATATTTGCTTCAACGAGGATGAAGACTAAGAAACAAGCGATGTGACTTTTGAGCTACATCGCTTGTTTTTTTTATTTCCCGATATCCAAGGTGCTATTCCTTTTGTCAAGCAAAGTGCAATAGTCTGTCTTCATCTTCTCTGGCAGAAATGACTGGCTGATGAGGTCTTTCCATTTGGGAAGGTGTGTCCTCATTTGTTCTATCATCTTCTCTGATCTGGCAACAGAAATACCGCTCTCGACAAAAGCTGTCATAAAAGTATTGCGATGAAAGCCACTTTTTCCACCTCCCACAGAAAAGCTCATCGCCATTTCCTCTGTATCAGCAGGGTCTGCAAGCAATACTGCTATTAAATGCAAGAACTTTTCTCTGATACCTGCCTGTTTCATGTTATATCAGTTTTTATAGGTCCCAGATGTTCGCCAAACAAGGCAAGGACATCATTTACCTTATCCATTCTCAGCGTCTGCTTTCCTTGTTCTAGATCCCTTACAAACCTGAGCCCCACTCCAGCCCTCTCAGCCAACTCTACTTGAGAAAGGCCGTTTCGCTTCCTTTTTTGTTTAATGTGTTCCGATAACGTCATCATGAATAATATACCTTAACGGGTGCAAAGGTACACATTTATTGTGAATAATATATCAATTCGGGTATAAAAAATCGCTGATTATCTTGATTTATACCCAATATGGTATAGTAAATATGGGGCAAATAGTGTTGTTATGTCCAAATGATGATTGCTATAACGGTCTGGCTACCGTAGTTTCAGCTATCGCCAGGAGTGCGATGCCAAACGCTATATGAATAGCCATCCTGACAAGGATTATGAACTGTCTATAGTTTGTTATTCCGTGAATGCATCATTCCCCTTCAAACACATATCCGAAACCTTGCCGGCTTACGATGTTGGAGGCATAGGCACCAATTTTCTTCCGAAGACGGGCGATATGCACGTTGACGGTGCGTTCGGTAACTATGACGCCAGCCCAAACTGAATCCATGAGCTGTTGGCGGGAGAGGACATGGCCTCGGTTCTTTAACAAAAGATGAAGGAGCTCAAACTCTGTACGGGTGAGGCTGACGGGCTGGCCGTCTATGCTGACGGTCTTGTGGTCGAGGTTGAGCTGGAGCCCGCGAAAGGTGAGGAAGTGCTTTCCCAGACGCGACTCGACGACATTGATGACATAGTCGCCTAGACGCTCGCAGTCAGCGACGATGTCGTTGTAGAGGGAGCCGAGGGCATAGCTGTAGGCATGGCTGTTGATTTCGCCGACAGTCTCTGCCTTGAGGCGGTCACGCAAGGCGTTGATGTCGCGCTCAATGTCCTGCGAGGCATCGATGCTGAGGTCTTCGCGGCGTCCGCTGACGATAACCATCATCTGCGTCAGGGCCTCGTTCGTGAGGCGTAGCATATCGTGGAGGTTGGCATATTGGCCGGGGGTAAAGTCGATGCGTTCTTCACGCAGATGCCGGAGGGTGCGGGCGGCTTTGAAGCAGGCGTCGCCGATGGACTCCAGTTCGCCAATCTGGCGGAGCATGTCGCGGATCTTGCGCTTTGTGTCGTCGGAGAGGTGCTCGTTGCTGACCTTCTCTAGATAGGCGGCAATCTCGATTTCCATGTTGTCGGCAATGGTTTCGTACTTGGCGATGCGCTCATACTGACGGTCGAATTCCTTGCGGTCGCGCTCGTCGAGCAGGGCGCGGGTCATGTCGAACATACGCTGCATGCGCTCGGCGAAGAGTACGATTTCCTTTTGGGCCTGTAGGACGGATATTTCGGGGGTCTGCATCAGGCCGGCAGTGATGAAGCGGAGCGAGGTCTCGGCCTTCGCCTGCTTCCTGTCGGGCAGGAGACGGCAGACCAGCCGTTCCATCTGCGGCACGAAGCCGAGGAGCAGCGCGGTGTTCAGGACGTTGAAGCAGGTGTGGAAGAGGGCGAGGACAACGGAGACAGAAGCTGCCCCACCTTCGCTCGCCGAGGAGGACACAAGCGCCTTGCTAACCATAGAAGTCCCCTCGGCAGAGACCGTAGGGGGTGTGTATCCTGCCATCGAGCACACGATATCGACGAAGGGATAGAACACGGCGAGCACCCAGATGACTCCGAAGACGTTGAACAGCAGATGGGCCAGTGCTGCCCGCCTTGCCTCTATGCCCGCGCCGAGTGCGGCAAGGTTGGCGGTAGCCGTCGTGCCGATGTTCTCGCCCATGACCAGCGCGATGCCCATGTAGATAGGCAGCACACCAGTGGAGCAGAGCAGGATGGTGATGGCCATGACGGCGGCCGACGACTGCACAAGGCAGGTGATGACGGTGCCCACGGCGAGGAAGGCGAGGATGGTGAGGTAGCTGTCGGTGTTGAACGAGGCGAAGAAGCCTACCACGTCGGCGTTGTGCTCCAGGTCCATGTCGCGGCCCACAGCACTCAGCATCACCAGCGACCAGAACAGGAAGGCCAGCCCGAACAGCAGATCGCCCACCACGCGGTGGCGCTTCTTGTAGATGAGCGTCATGCCGACGATGAACGCAGGGAATACGACGACGGTCAGGTCTACGCTGTAGCCCAGCGACATGATCCACGCCGTCAGCGTAGTGCCGATGTTCGCCCCCATGATGACCGAGATGGCCTGAGCCAGCGTCAGCATCCCAGCGCTCACGAAGGAGACGGTCATCACGGTGGTGGCCGACGACGACTGTACCGCACAGGTCACAAACGTACCTGTGAGCATCCCCGTCAGCCGGTTTTGGGTCATCTTGGCCAGCACGTGTCGCAGTTCCGAGCCCGCCAGTTTCTGCAGGGCGTCGCTCATCGTCTTCATGCCGTAGATGAGCAGCGCCAGCGAGCCGAGGAGTCTGAATAGAATTTCGAAAGTCATTATCTTACTCGTTTGATGATTTTATGGCGCAAAATTACGAAAAAAATTCCATGTATGCACGGAGAAGACGGTTACGATTTGGCTACGATTGCAAGATTAGTGTGTTTAGCCATCTATAGAACATACCTTTTGTGTGGTTAATGCCGACATCGACAGCCAAAAAAGGGAACCCCATTGGTGGGATTCCCCGGAGTCCTCTTGCGAGGCATATAATGGAAAATCAAAGCCCTGTTATCACCTTTAGCGGCGGTTCCTGCCGTGCGTCACTCTTGCGACCTTGACCGGTTTCTTCGGAGCGTTCTTGCCGTGCAAGTGCCCTTCAGCCGGGTGGTGGTGCCTGGCGGCAAGAGCTGGTGCGGGCCTGCCCATGTGCGCATAGTGTGAGCCGTGAACCTTGTTGTGACCGCCCCTGTAGGACACGAACACCGTTGGGCGTGCCTTGAAGAAATGGCCGCGATTGGTGTAGTGGCTGTAGACGTGGAACGCCCAAGCTCCATTGCGCCAGCTGACTGGACGATAGAAATGGCTCAGGGCCACGTACCTGTCGTACTGCCTCGGAGTCAGCACATAGCGGAGGTCGGCATTGCGGCGATCCCACCAGACGCCCAGCACGTCGGCCTGTACATTCACACTCATCAGGTAGTCCAGGTTGATCTCGTAGACGGCATCATACTGGGCATCCGTCAGGTTCAGCTCGTAGGCCATCTTGTCCGAGAGGAAAAGAGCCTCGTTCTTTGCTGCTTTATAGCTCATTGCGTTGGCCGGGACGGTCACAGCCGTCATCACAGCCAGAATCACCAAAAGGCTGGTGCTCATCATCATCTTCTTCATAGTCGTGTCTCCTATACTTTAAATTGTTATTAATTCCTGGCCTAAGCCAGCCCCCTGCTAAGGGTGTTTATCTGTTCACGGTGCAAAGTACGGCATTTTCCATGAGCTTTCAAAAGGTTTTATCCTAAACGCTACGTACCCTTTCCCTAAACTTCGTTAGGGATTTCCCCATCCGCAGTATTTGCCGATGCCAAAGGTTATACAAGAATTATTCACCAACTAAATTAGGTCAAAACAGACCGAAACAAACCTTAAATCAAAGCGTGTGAAACACTGTCACACAATTAACTCCGCTTAACTAACCTTATTCTTCGTCTATTGCGCGTTTCCCCCTTTTAGAGTAATTTTGTACCGCCATTGTACCTCGGGTGGATGAACAGAGAGTTCGTTGGGTGTTCCCTTAAATCACCTTAGTCTGAGACGGGGATTGACCATCTGGAACGGAACGACTTCATCATCCAGAAGCAGGAAAGGCAGTAGAAACAACTCCAGGAAGAGGCAAAGAAAGCCGCCGCCGAGAAGGAAGAGGTGGAGGAAGAGGTCGAAGCGGCAAAAACGGAAGTGGCAGACTTGTGGAAGGAACACGACTATCTGACAAGTGCCAACCGCACGAAAGCAGAGCGCAGCAATCGCCTTGACCTTGACATCAGGAACAAGACGAACCGCTCCCAATCTCTTGATGATACTATTGAAGGCAAAAAGCAGGAAATCGCAGAATTGGCAGCGAAAGCCGACGAGAAGCTGCAAGACTTCTACACCATCAAGGAGCGTGCCGACTGGCGAGACCCAATGTTTTTTGCCATGTCTGCCTATATCTACCGCATTGACGAGGGCTTGCAATTCTGCATCAAGGCCATCCAGGACTTTGCCTATTCAGGCTTCGGCGGTCGAGGCGGCAAGCATGGTGACATCTTCTGGGACAACGAGTCATACGCCATCAAACACTACCTAAAGATGTTTGCCGACCTTGCCAGTGCCACCTTGAAGCAGGTGGCAGACTGGTTTGTATGGTTGGCAAGCACCTTGGGCAGGTTCAATGCCAACGAACTCAGACGTGCCGACCATGAAGTCCACGACATTGCAGATGGCAGATATGATGGGCGAATAGAGAAGTACCAGCAAGGGATGTCAAGGTGACTAAGATAATTCCTCGTAGAGTAGATACAAGCAGGGGGAGTATCACATAATGACAACTCCCCCTGCATACGTTTGTTTTATTTCTTCTTGATTGTGAACTCCACCTTTTGTATTCCGCGCTTATAAACATTGCAGAGAACAAGGCCGTAGTGCAATTTTTCACCCTGCGGCATCGATTGCTGGACGTGGGCCATCTCGCTTTCTGTAAGTATGTTCTTGAAGAGGATTGCAGAACGATTGCTCGGCACAAGGCGTATCTCATCGGTAAGCG
>JAEEII010000004.1 GCA_016281295.1 Bacteroidales bacterium | reverse complement strand
TCGCTAGAGAAGCGAGAGAGAAAGTCTCAGCACCTGAGTGTGAAGAAGAAGGAATTGGGGAGTGAGAGCTGGGCTCCCCCATAGGGGGTTAAACCTGGGAAAAAAGGGCCCCCGGGTAGAACACTCCCCCTCTCCACCGTGGAGAGGGGGCTGGGGGGTGAGGTCTGTGCTACCCCGTTAGGGGTTAAACCTCGGTAGAATAAGCCCAGGGTAGCAACCTCCCCCTCTCCACGGTGGAGAGGGGGCTGGGGGGTGAGGTCCTAGAGGGGGTCGGGGTGTGAGGCCCGGGGTCAAACCTCGATAGAAAGAAAATTGAGATTTTTTTTGTGGTAAAAAAAGTTATCAACAATTTCTAACGACCTGTTTATAACTTTTTCTCGTTAATCTTTGTCATATTTGTTTTTTATGCTACTTTTGACGATTCAAATTGGAAAAAAAGTATAGAAACTCAACAACAATTTAACAATTCACAAATTATTAACTAAATCTAATCATCATGAAACACAAATCCTTACTAATGATGATGCTCTTGTTCGCCGTATTCGGCGTGGCAAAAGCTCAAGTGACGATTGGAGATTTGGAGACTGCCACTAATGACACCTATCTTCCAATGAATTCACTTTACGAGTATTCTTTCTCAGAGCAGATTTATACTGCCGAAGAGATTGGAACAGCTGGAACCATCAGCAGCATTACGATGTGGTTGTATGGAAATGCAGACCTTTATGAAATGCCTTTCAACATCTACATGGTGGAAACCGACAAGGAGGTATTTGATAGTAATACCGACTGGGTAGCTGTCACTGATGGTGATTTGGTTTACACTGGATCAGTTACAGTCCATAACACGGAAGCTGAGGCTTACACCTTTGAACTGAGTACCCCATTTGCGTATACTGGAACAGGAAACTTGGTGATTTGCTTCCAAAACAACACTGGTTCTTGGAAAGGCGGCCTCAACGGAAAGGTGTTCGGCGCAACCGATGATCCAAATCGGTCTATCTACGCTCGTCGTGACGGTACACCGTATGATCTCGGCGATCTGGGTACTGCTTATGCTATTACCCCTAAAAGAAATGTCATTGAAATTGAGATCACTCCTACTGGAGGTGTGGCTTGTGAAAAGGTTGATACTTTCGAGGCCACCGCTGGCACTTTTGATGCTTCATTGACCTGGACCGGAGGTAGCGGTCATTATAATCTTGAATATAAGAAATCCGGTCAAACTGAATGGACTTCTTTGCTTTCAAACAGCACCGCCCAAAACTATACGCTCACAGGTCTGGAAGACAACTCAACCTATCAGGCAAGAATACAGTCAATTTGCTCTGACGCCGTTAGCGGCTGGAAGACTGTGGGCTTTACTACTTCCGAGTATGTTCCTGAAGGATTGACCGTTATTGGCACGGGAGATGTGAACAACTCTTATCTCCCTGTTAACATGTACTATTATAATTCCTTGACCCAGCAAATTTACACTGTTGAGGAATTAGGTTCAGATGCAGCAGCTATCGAAAGAATTGACTTCTATTGCTCCTCTTTAGCCAACTATCAGCGTCACTTCGATATCTATATGGTGAGTACTACAAAGAGCAGTTTCGATAACACCACTGACTGGATTACGGTCACCAATGCCGATTTGGTTTATAGTGGCGATGTCACTATTGCTGCGGGTTGGAACATCTTCGTGCTTGATAATCCTTTCATTTATGATGGACTCAGTAATATGGCTCTTATTGTTGACGCAACTGCAAGTTCTTATCAGAATGGCTTGAATTTCAGATCTTATAATGCTGATAACCAAGCTATCCGTATTTATTCCGATGGCGTTAACTATGATCCATTTAATCCATCCTCTTACACTGGTACTCTGGAGACCAGTAAGAACCAGATCCGCATCCTCAAGGGTGCAGCTCCTACCTGCTTGAAACCTCTGGCGCTTACGGTTAATGAAGTGGGTCCCCGCAATGCTGAGCTCAGCTGGTTGTCCAACGCTAATGCATGGCAGATTTGCCTCAATGGTAATGAAAGCAACCTGATCAACGCTCAAACCAATCCCTTCACACTGACTGGTCTCGCTCCTGAAACGGAATATACTGTGAAAGTGCGTGCCAACTGTGGTGCTGCTGACGGCGTGAGCGACTGGAGCAACGAAGTGACCTTTACCACATTAGAGGCCTGCCCGGCACCTGTCATCGAAAGTGTGGTACCTGATACTCATTCAGCTGTGGTCACTTGGAATGGATTCTCGAATCAGTATAATTTAAGATATCGTGAAAGTAGCATTGACTATGCGTTCATAACCCTTACAACGGACGATGTATGGCAAGACGGCTCTGGATACCAGATGCTGCTCGATGCCGATGCAAACACTTATGGCACGATTATTCCCGAAACAGGTCCTTTGACCTCAAGTGGTGATGCCGATGCTTCAGTGTATGCTGAATTCGAATACAAGATTCCTGTGAATGCTGACGGATCCTTGACCACCACCAACATGGTTAACAATAGCAGTGTGACGATTCAAATTCCTGCTGGCACGTATGATTGGGCAATCACGAATCCTACGCCTGGCGATCGTATGTGGATCGCTTCTGCAGGCGGTAGTATTGGCGGTCGTTATGACGACTATGTGTTCGAGGCTGGCAAAATCTATGAGTTCCATGTCTATAATGGTGGAGAAAATGATGCAACTGACCTTACCATCACTAACATAGGCAAGAACACTCCAAGAGACAATGAATGGATTACACTGAACAACGTTACTTCACCCAAGACTTTGACAGGATTAACTCCTTCTACTTTTTATGAAGTTCAGGTCCAGGGAGTCTGTGGTGGCCAGGATGGTAGCAGTGCATGGACTGAAAGCACTTATTTCCGCACTATTGATTTGTGTTTGATACCTACGGCTTTCACTTGCACGGGGACGACAGATAATTCCGCTACCTTCGCTTGGGAATCTGATGCTTCTCAGTGGCAGATTGTTTATTCCACCGATAGTGATTTTGATCCCGACCAAGCTACTCCCGTCAATGCCACTACCAATCCTTACACCTTGCAAGGCCTGACCGCTGCTACGACCTATTATGCTTATATCCGTGCCAACTGTGGCAGCGACGGTTATAGCTCATGGAGTTCCAAGGTTTCCTTCGTCACAAATCTTTGCTCAGATGCTGACATGTGCCAACTCACCTTCGTGATTACTGACTCATGGGGCGACGGATGGAATGGCGCTTACATCGAGGTGGTGGATGTTGAAACTGGCCTTGTTTTAGGTCAAATTGCTAATGAAAACCTCGACGGCACCACAGGCTCTGGTCAAAACGAAGAGAACACCGTTTATCTTGCTGTGTGTGATGGCCGCGAGATTCAGTTTAATTGGCATGTTGGTAGCTATGACAATGAAGCTTCCTACGAAGTGTACGATTTTGAAGGAGAATTGATTTTCGAAGGCTCTGGTGCCATGGCTTCTCCTGTGACATACGAAGTCAGCTGCGTTCCTCCCACCTGCCCGAAACCTGTTAACCTCACTGTTGACGATGTTCAAACTCATGAGGCTACCCTGAGCTGGACTGTCAAAGGTGAAGAAAGCATGTGGAGAATCGCTTATTCCACGAATAGCAACTTCGATCCCGATCAACCTGATTTCTTTATGGATGTGAGAAGCAACCCGGCTACCATCAACGAGAATCTGGATGCTGACCAGACCTACTTTGCTTATGTCCGCGCTACTTGCGATGAGGAAGATGTCAGCGCATGGAGCAACATGGTGAGCTTCACAACCCTTGAAGCCTGCCCGAAACCGACTAACTTGACAATCACGGATCTCATGCCTACTTCTGCTGTGGTGAATTGGAGTTCAAATAACGAAATCGAATTCGAATATGCATTGGTGCCTTCCAGCGACAAATCAGACCGTGGCTCCTGGCTGTATTATGATAACGGTACCTATTCCAGTAGCATCGGTACCGGAGGCAGTGATGTATATTGGGCTGTCATGTTCCCGGCTGATATGTTGAATGAAGACATGCTTACCAAGGTTTCTATGTATGAAGCCTCTGATGCGAATAGTGCAGAACCTATTACCATTTATGTTTACTCTGGTGGAGAAAATGCTCCTGAAACATTGCTTTATGAAGAGACGGTGGAGACAGAACAGCTTA
Source organism: Bacteroidales bacterium (assembly GCA_016281295.1). The sequence goes on along the minus strand of JAEEII010000004.1, from coordinate 1,366 downwards.
ATGCTTTCCATGAGGTGACGCTTACACAGCCTGTTATTTTTGATGCCTCACAAAATCTTTGGATTGTTCTCAAGGAATACGGATCATATCCTGCTATGGGATGTAACAATACAGGTGATCCCAACGGACGTTGGATTAGCCTTAATGGAACAGAATGGGAGGATGTTACTACCTACGATCTCGACTATACCTGGATGATCCGTGGATACTTTGAAACCAGCATCAATCCTGATGACTTAGAATGGATTTCTGCTCCGGACGCCACTACTTCTCCGTACACGCTTACTGAGCTTGATCCTGAGACCACTTATGCCGTCCGCATCCGTGCCAACTGCGGTGCTGATGGTTACAGCAATTGGGCGATGGCTATGTTTACTACTCCAAGTGCTTGCGAGACTCCTTCACACCTTACTGTGGAACCTAATGCCACTGAGGCTACGCTGAGCTGGACGGGTTACCAATCCGCTTACAACATCGAATACTGGATCCCCGCTCATGTCGATGTAACTCCTTTTGAACAGCAAGGATCTGATGTGACAGCCACCGCTGTTCTCACGCAGTATACCTACGATTTGTCTGACTTTGCTGGATTGGCTACAATCGCCATCCGCCACTATAATATCAGTGATATGTTCCGCTTGAATGTTGACGATATTACGGTGACAAATGCCTACGGAGAAACAGTGCTGTTTGCTGATTTTGAAGATGGTGTCATTCCTTCTGACTGGATGAACTATGACGCTGATGGTGATGGTAATGTTTGGGGTATTTGGAATATCACTCAAACTGATGGTTCAGGAAATCCTGTGGGTAATGGCTCGTATTGTCTCACTTCTGCCAGTTACGCCAGCGGCGTTTTGTACCCTGACAACTGGCTGATCATTCCCAATGTTCAGATGGGTGGTACCCTTACATTTGTCGCAAGAGGTCAAGATCCAAGTTATGCTGCTGAAGTCTTTGGCGTGTATGTTGCTACGGAACAAGTGTATATCCCTGCTTCCGAGCCTGAATTCATCGAGGCGGTCACCGACAATCCGTATGTGCTTGACAACCTTACGCCTAATACTCCATACGAGGTTCATGTCCAAGGTATCTGCACCAAGACTGAGTTGACCGATTGGACCAACACCGTTTCCTTCACCACCCTCAGCAACTGCGCTGTTCCTACTATTGATGACATTACCGATGTTACTGCTAACTCTGCCACTGTGGAATGGACTGGCGCTCAAGATTCTTACAACCTCCAGTATTATATTCCTGGTGGTTTCAACGAGGATGTTTTCACACAAGTTGGAGAGGATGAAACTGCTACAGAAGAACTGACAGAATATACCTTCGATCTGAGCCAATTCAGTGGCACAGGTTC
>JAEEII010000239.1 GCA_016281295.1 Bacteroidales bacterium | reverse complement strand
ATGGGGGAACTTAACGGTACAAAAGCACTCATCCCTTATGTTAACCGAAAACCAGCAATAGACGGGGATTTTTCGGAGCAGTACTGTACCTCTTTCGAGAACACATACATGGACACTTTTCTTCGCGACATGGCTGGTGACCGACTTGCCTTTTTACCGATGCTGGTGTCTCAAAATTATCACCACGCTGATGGCGCATATTTTTCTGGTTTAAAAATCCGTTTCGCCGTCATCACCGAAGCCGACCTCCACGACTATCCCGGCATGTACCTCAAGCATACCGAAGGCAACGGAATGATCGGCTATTTCGCGCCGCTGCCGAAAACCTGGGAGCAGGGAGGACACAACAACCTGCAGTATGTGGTGAAGGAGCGTCACGACTACATCGCCAAGACCACCGGCACGCGCACCTTCCCCTGGCGCGTCATCGCCATCACCACGGAGGATAAAGATTTGGCGGACAACGACCTCGTCTATCTTCTTTCCGAACCGTCGAAAGTGGCTGATATTTCGTGGATTAAGCCTGGCAAAGTGGCGTGGGACTGGTGGAACAACTGGAACATTTGGGGCGTAGATTTCAAGGCAGGCATCAACAATGAAACTTACAAATACTACATCGATTTCGCCGCGGATAAGGGTATTGAATACGTGATTTTGGACGAAGGCTGGGCCGTCAACAAGCAGGCCGACCTCTTCCAAGTGATTCCCGAAATCGACCTGCCGATGCTGGTGAAATACGCTGATAGTAAAGGCGTTGGTATTGTGCTGTGGGCCGGTTATGCCGCGATGGACAAGGAAATGGAAAAGGTGTGCAAGCACTATTCCGAGATGGGCGTGAAGGGCTTCAAAGTCGATTTCATGGACCGCGACGACCAGATTGTGGTGAATTTCTACGAGCGGATGGCCGCCACCGCCGCCAAATACCACCTATTCATCGACTTCCACGGGGCGTACAAACCCACGGGACTGAGCCGCACCTACCCCAACGTGCTCAACTACGAAGGCGTGTTCGGCTTGGAGCAGTGCAAATGGGCCGACAGCAAGACCGATATGGTAAAGTATGAGGTCACGATTCCGTTCATCCGGATGCTCGCCGGCCCGATGGACTTTACGCAGGGGGCAATGCGCAACGGTGCCTACTGGTGCTATTTCCCGAGCTGGAACGAGCCGATGAGTCAGGGCACGCGCTGTCGGCAACTGGCTGAGTACATGATCTTTGACGCGCCTTTCGCAATGCTCTGCGACGCGCCCACGGCCTATATGCAGGAGCCGGAATGCACTGAGTTCATCGCCAAGGTACCCACTGTTTGGGACGAAACCCGCATATTAGATGGTAGGGTCGGAGAATTTATCGTCTCCGCAAAATACAAGGGCGACACCTGGTACATCGGCGCCATCACCGACTGGAACGCCCGCACCATCGAAATCGACCTCAAGGCCTTGGGCATCACCTCCGGCACGGTCACAATGTTTATCGACGGTCCTAACGCCCATCGAAAAGGCATTGATTATCAGAAGAAAACGATGGCCATTCCTGCAGATGGTAAACTTAAACTGGAGTTGGCTCCGGGCGGCGGAGCGGCGATAGTAGTGAGGAGTTAGCAGTTAGTAGTTAGTAGTTAAGGGATACCGAATTTGATAGAGGGATTTGTTTATGCGTAAGAATACGGAACAATCTGACAATAAGCATATTCTGTTGCGTAATAAGCCAGATCCGGGTACAGCTTTGGGACATTGTGTAGCACTTGGAATTGTGGCTCTGTTTTTTGTCCCGATTGCGCTTGTTATTATTGACGAATCTTGGACGATATTTTCATTTGTCGATATTTTCATTTTGATTGTGTTTTTCTTTATTCCTCTTTTGATTGTGGTTGTCCTGCTTATTGAAATCTACTGGGGTTTCTTGGGCAGTGAGACTATATATTATTCGGACACAGCGCTTTATGTCCAGCAAAAGCAATCTTATCGAAGAGATGTGGTGATTCCATGGGATTGCATTACCGATATTGAGCCCTACGACGAGCCGATTCTCTATTACGCGCTTCCCACGCACGACCCAACAATATGCATCACCTACAAAAAGGCCAATGGTCAAACGAAAAAGTTCCGTTTTGGCTATCATTTGAGCCCAAAGAAGCGGGAACTCGTCATTGAGCGGATACAAGAACTGTTGGTGAAGAATTTTGGGTGAGAAATTCAACGAATCAGGGACATCTCTACACATTTTGTTTACTTTTGCCGCTTGAAAAATTCAATGGTATGAAAGACTCTAACAAGTCATATTCCGTGATCATCCGCCGAATCCTCGGCATCTCCGCGCTGGTGTGCTGGGCAATCGTCATTGTGCCTTGGATTATCCTGCCAGCCGGCGACAGATTGGCCTGGCAGTTGCAAAATCGGTCATTGATTCCGGCCACTGTTTTCACAACAGTGTATTTTATCCTGTTAACCATTAGGGGCAACAAAGACGTTCGTCAGGATGAAAATAAAATTCTATATGCAATAGTAATAAGGAATTGGTCGGTGTGCTGCATGGCAGTGATAATATGCGTAGCTTTATTCCTCGTTGCCATACTTAAGGCCGACTATAAGGTGTGGAGCGACGGCAAGTACGTGATATATGGCTATAAGGTGTCTGACGATGAAAACGGTGGCTTCCGCAGCCCGTCGATATTTGTTTTTTACGAACGGAAAGGTATTGTGGATGACCGACTGGGTATGATCGGTGACATGCGGCAATATCGGTTCAACACTGGGGATATGAGTCGGATACGAAAGATTGATTATACCATATACGAACCGCTTGATTTGATAAAGGAAGAGATGGATTATGTGCCATACGATAGCGACAGGGTGCGTCATCTTACCTCCTTTTACCGATTAAGCGACAGAGATTATTACGAACAAATTCAGAACGACTCGCTTTTTGTGCTTATAAAATAGGAACTTCTCGGAAAATGAGTGAAAAAGACGATTGATGGTGCTGCAATGAATCATTAACTGGGCAAAAACTTTAAAATAATCGAAGTTTTTGCCCAGTTGATTTTTCCTACAGAACCCCCAAAAGACTATTCCAATTCCGACAAACGATATGGGATGCTATTGGGATCTTGGTAATTGTTCCAAACGGCAAGAATAGTCACTTTGTCGGACTGAGGAGAATAAAAAATGGTAATTTGTCGAATGGCAATCTTTCGAACTTCACAACCTTTGTATGTTGCACCTTCATATTGCTCTCCGATATGGGGGAATGAGGCAAGCTGTTCGACATTATCCATTATTCTTCTGTAGGTTTTCCGGGCGGCGCTAAATCCAAACCTGCCAAGCACATATTCGATTTCGGCGTCAAGTTCACGTTGAGCACCTCGCAACCACTCTATTTCAAAAACCATACTTCGAACGGATTGAATCAGAAACGTCCTGATGTGAGACCAAAGGCTCTTCACCAGCCTCAGCCTTGCGGATGCGGTCAAGCAGAAGAGCCTGCATCTCCTCGGCGGTATGTGCGTTAGGGGACACGATAGGTGTGGCGGCAAGCTCCGAAATCAGCAGATTCACCTTGTCTTGGAGCCATTGGCCTATACTTTCACGAGTGGTGAGGTCGGGATTAATACGCCTCACAGTGGCATCATCTACATTTATTGTTACAGTACACATAGTTTCTATATCCATTTCCAGACTGCAAAAGTACTATTTTTTTGTTATGCTACAAAGCGTTAACGTAATTTAACACGGTCGGTCTCAAATCT
>JAEEII010000003.1 GCA_016281295.1 Bacteroidales bacterium | reverse complement strand
TCCATCGAAAAAACCTTTTGGAAGATTTGTTATACGGTACGCTTTTCGTCTTGGCTTATGGGTGCCTTGCTTTATGCTATAAAAAGTACATCGTGCTTTTTTGTTCGGGTTGTGGGGTCTGGCTTTGATGATTTCAAAGTCTTCTAATTTAGCGTTTTTCAAATCAAACATGTTATTATTATTATGGAATTACCTTGCAAAGGTATAATTAATTCTATAAATAATAGAAAATAAAATCAATTAATTTTTATAAAAAAAATCTCAAACATAGATTATAAGATTAATGTTTTAGTTGACAATAATTTATCTTATGATATTTTTTTTGTGCTGTATTTAGGAAATGCTTATCTTTGTCAACTCATTACAAATAATATCAATATGCTGAACATTATCCTCTTCGGTCCTCCAGGAGCCGGCAAAGGGACCCAATCGCAGTTCCTTCGCGAAAAATATCAATTAACCTATATTTCCACTGGCGAGATTCTGCGTGAGGAGATCGCCGCCGAAACCGAGCTTGGACTTCAAGTGAAGGGAATCATCAGCCAAGGAGGTCTCGTCTCCGATGAGATTGTCGCTGCCATCATCGAGAAAAAACTCTCCGAGAATCTCACTTCTCCGGGTTTTCTCTTCGACGGCTATCCGCGTACCGTGAGGCAGGCTGAGATTCTTGACGAGATGATGAAGAAATATGGCATAGCCCTCACCGGTGTGCTGAGTCTTGATGTGCCTGAGAACCTCCTTATTGAACGTATGTTGGAACGTGGCAAGGTCAGCGGACGTGCTGATGATAACATCGACTCCATCAAGCACCGCTTTGTGGAATATGAAGCTAAGACCAAACCTGTCTTGGATTATTATCATGGCAGCGGCACGCTTTACCCCGTGAACGGTGTCGGCGAAATCCCGGTGATCTTCCAAAACCTCTGCTCCGTCATCGACAGCCTCTAATCGGCGAATTATTAAACGGCGAATTATTAAACGGCGAATTAAGCGAATTTGGCTAATTTTTAATTCGCTTAATTCGCCAAATTCGCCGACCTCCCAAAAAATTCGCCAAATTCGCCGATCAATCCATTCGCCGTTAGTGGGTCCAGTGGACTTCCCGTTTCAGGATTGACGGTGGGTTGCCGCCGATGATTTGTTCCTCGCCTTGGAAGGCAGTCCTGAGTTGTGTTCCCGCAGCCAACACGGTGTTGTCAGGTAGCACGGCTCCTTTTAGCAGAAGGCATTTGCAGCCAACCCACACGTGGTTTCCAACCGTGATGGGGCGGTCTTCGTTGATGCGTTCCCGCTCCTTATTGTAAATCGGGTGCTCGTCGGTGTCCATCACCAGCACATCCCAGCTTAGCAGACAATCCTCGCCAAACTTGATTTCTTTTGCGCACACCACGGTACTCTCCGCCGTGATGTTGAATTTGTCGCCCAACTCCAGCTTGCCTCTCACGGAAATCTTTGAGCCGTGCCCAATGGAGGCCTTGCCTTTGAAATCGACTTCGCCGCTCACCTGCCAGATGCTCCTCGAGCGTTTGCGGTCGTAATGCCCCACATCACCGAAGCCAATCTTCACACTGGCGGTCTCGGCGTTCTCGGGTAATGTCACTTTTCCGTGGAGTTCCCTCAAATACACCCTTCTTGAAACGATGACAGGGCATCTGACAGCCGTCTTGAAAGGAAAATAATGGAAGTTGAACCTCAAAGTCTTGGGGATAGAACAGAAGATGTGCAGTTTCTCGCTGAAGGTCATGACGAAAATTTTTTACAAAAGTAGGAGTTTTTTGTTATCTTTGCAACATCAACATTTATCATCATGAAATTCCAACCCTACACCCATAGCGAAGCCGCTCTTAACGAGCGCATTGCGCAAATCATCAACATCGAGAAGAAACACGATAACGAAATGGAAGCCCTGCGCACCATCTTCCAAAGCATCGACTTCACCACCTTGGAAGCCTTTGACAATGCTGAAAAGATAAGCGACTTCTGTGCCAAGGCTCTTGACTTCCCGAAACAAAATCCGCATCTCTCCGTGCCTGCCATCTGCATCTACAGTCCCTTTGTGCGTCAAGCCAAGGAATTGCTGAAGGGTAGTGGCATCCGTGTGGCTACGGTGGCTTGTTGCTTCCCCTCGGGGCAGATGCCTTTCGACCTCAAGGTGAAAGAGGTGGAGTACTGCGTGAATGAGGGTGCTGACGAGGTGGATATGGTCATCTCGCGCGGCACTTTCCTCGCAGGTCGCTACGACGAGGTCTTCGACGAAATCAAGACCATCAAAGCGACTTGCGGTGAAAAGGCCCACTTAAAAGTCATCCTTGAGACTGGTGAGCTGAAGACTGTGGAGAACATCCGCAAGGCCTCTGAACTGGCCATCCTCGCTGGAGCTGACTTCATCAAGACCTCCACGGGTAAGGTGCCAGTAGCAGCCACACCGTTGGCCGCCATCATCATGATAGACACCATCAAGGAATACTATGATGCCACAGGCATCAGGGTCGGATTCAAACCCGCAGGTGGCATGAAGACCCCAGAGGACGCACTCACCTATTATTATTTAGTGAAACATATCCTTGGCGAACCATGGCTTAACCCGAATCTCTTCCGTGTTGGCACCAGCCGTCTCGCAGGTCTCATCCTCAACGAGATTCAGAATGCTAAGAAGTAAAAGGTAAAAGGCCATAATTCTGAAGGAGCCCTCTAACCTTTAACGTCTAACCTCTCACTCCCTTACTCTTCGTCGAAAGTTTCTTCTCCTTCGTCCTCGAACATCTCTTCAAGAGTGACTTCCGGCAAGGCCTTGGGCGGGTTGATGATGTCGGCGGTGACAAAAGCCAGGCTGAACTTGGGTTTGATCAGCCTCATGTATTTCTCGGCTTCCACGCGGTTGCGGAAGTCGCCCACCCTTAACCGATAATAAGGCTGGTCGTAAGAGAGGTAAACGGGTAGTTCAGGGAAGGCCTCGGTGAATTTGCGTTTCATGGACTCGGCATGACGGATGGCTTCGTTGCCGATCTCCATGAAAATCTGCACGCGGTAGCCATTCATCGTGTTGTTCGCCGCATACACGTCACGTTGTTTCTTCATAAGCCTCTCGACGCGGCTGTCTTGGTCAACATTCAGTGTCCCTTTCTTTTGCCCATAAACACTGGTGGCAAGGATGGCTAAGAGAGCCATAAACAAAATTCTCCTCATTTTTCTTGTATCTCTTTTCGGGCTGCTAAATTACAAATCTTTTTTCTTATTTTTGTAGCCCAGAAAGAAAAAGCGATGAATAGTAATCTCGATGCTAACAGTTCCCATCTCTCCAAGGCTGAAAAAGACCTGGAAAATGTGTTGCGTCCTGACGCGTTCAGCAGCTTTGCCGGACAGAAACAGGTGGTTGACAACCTCCGTGTCTTCGTCAAAGCGGCGGCGCAACGCGGCGAGGCCTTGGACCATACCTTGCTTCATGGCCCTCCTGGGTTAGGCAAGACCACTTTGTCGCATATCATCGCCCATGAACTGGGTGTCAACATGAAGATGACCTCGGGTCCGGTGCTTGACAAGCCGGGTAACCTTGCGGGACTGTTGACAGGACTGGAACCCAATGATGTGCTATTTATCGATGAGATCCATCGTCTGAGCCCCGTGGTGGAGGAGTATCTGTATTCAGCTATGGAGGACTACCGGATCGACATCATGATTGAGTCAGGTCCCAATGCCCGCAGCATCCAGATTGCCTTGAATCCTTTCACGCTGATCGGTGCCACCACCCGTTCGGGACTGCTGACGGCTCCGTTGCGTTCCCGCTTTGGCATCAACCTTCGTCTGGAATATTATGATGCGAAGACCTTGGCTGGTATCGTGAAACGTTCCGCAGGTATCTTAAGGGTGCCTATCGACGACACCGCTGCCTACGAGATCGCCCGTCGTAGCCGAGGCACCCCGCGTATCGCCAACTTGTTGCTGCGCCGGGTGCGCGACTTCGCCCAGATCCAGGGTGATGGACGCATCAACGTGGAGATCGCACGCGTCGGCCTCTCAGCTTTGAATGTCGATGAACATGGCTTGGATGTCATGGACAATAAGATTTTGTGTACTATCATCGATAAGTTCAAAGGTGGTCCTGTCGGTGTCAACACCATCGCCACGGCAGTAGGCGAGGACCCAGGCACCATCGAGGAGGTGTATGAGCCTTTCCTCATCCAGGAAGGTTATCTCATGCGCACCCCACGTGGCCGTGAATGCACCGAAATCGCTTATAAACACTTAGGTAAAACCCGAATCTCCAAAACCGGAGAACTGGACCTGTTTAATTGAGAATTGAGAGTTGCCTATCGGAAAAATTCTCAACTTTCAACTCTCAATTCTCAATTCTTATAACTCTTTTCTCAGCCGCGCTACGGGGATGCCGAGCTGTTCGCGGTATTTTGCGACGGTACGGCGGGCGATAGGGTAGCCTTTGTCTTTCAGGACGATCATCAGCTCCTCGTCGGTCATGGGCTTGCGCTTGTCCTCTTCTTCGATGCAGTCCTGCATGATTTTCTTGATCTCACGGGTCGAGACCTCTTCGCCTTCCTCGTTGGTGATGCCTTCGCTGAAGAAAGTCTTCAGCAGGAAGGTGCCGTATGGGGTCTGCACGTACTTGCTGTTGGCCACTCTTGAGATGGTGGAGATGTCCAATCCCACCTTCTCGGCGATGTCTTTCAAGATCATGGGTTTCAGCTTGGTGTCATCGCCGGTGAGGAAATATTCCTGTTGCATGTCCATGATGGCTCTCATGGTGATGTAAAGGGTATGCTGACGTTGTTTGATGGCGTCGATGAACCATTTCGCGCTGTCGATCTTCTGTTTGACGAACTGCACGGCCTCCTGCTGGCTCCGTGAGGCCTTGGTCTTCGAGAAGTCGTCGAGCATCCTCACATATTGTTTGTTGACTTTCAGGTCGGGACTGTTGCGTCCATCTAACGAGAGGTCCAGGGTGCCGTCTTTGATGGAGATGAAGAAGTCGGGGGTGATATAATGGCTGACTCTTGCACCAGATGTGGAGGTGTCGCCAGGTTTCGGGTTGAGTTTGAGGATTTCATCCAACGCAGCCTTCAGCTGTCGGTTGTTAGCACCCGTTTTTTTGGCAATCTTGTCGTAGTGTTTCTTGGTGAACTCCTCGAAATAATCCTTGATGATGGTGATGCTGAGCGAATAGTCGTTGAAACGGTTCTCATCTTGAAGTCGTTGAAGCTGGATGAGCAGACATTCCTGCAAGTCGGTGGCGCCAATGCCTGGCGGGTCGAGTTGCTGAACGACATTCAACACTTTGCGCACCTCCTCTTCGGTGGTTTCCAGGTTCATGGTGAACAACAGGTCATCAACGATATTGGTGATGGGTCGGCTCAGGTATCCGTTGTCGTCGAGGTTTCCAATGATGGTCTCGCCGATGATTTCTTCTTCTTCGGTTAGTTCATGGTACCCCAATTGTTGGATCAGATAATCTTGGAACGACTCTTCGTGGGTGATGGGGGCCTGATACTCCTCGTCGTCGCGGCTGTGGTTGTTGGCTTGCAGCTTGTAGGCGTAGTCGTATTCGTCCTCGTCAGGCAGATAGTCGTTCAAGTCGAACTCCTCGTCTTTGTTGATGGTGATTTCGTCGTCGTTATAGTCATCGTTCTCACCGTTGTCATCATTGTCGTTAGGGTTGTCGCTGTCGCTGGGCATACCCTCATCCTCGGTGAGGGGTTCGTTTTCGTCGGGATTCTCGTTGTCGTCGAGGGCGGGGTTAGCCTCAATCTCTTCTTTGATGCGCTGTTCCAGTTCCATCAAGGGGAGTTGTAACAGCTTCATCAGCTGAATCTGTTGTGGTGACAGCTTCAGCTCTTGGCGTTGAATCTGTGTTAACTTTTGATCGCTCATTTTCTTTGGAGTTAGGAGTGAGGAGTGAGGATTATTCGGGAGGTTAGGAGTGAGAAACAGCTAAGAGGTTGTTTCTCACTCCTAATTATTCATTAATAAAGGCAGTTTTTCGGGGTTCTTGGGAAGGGGATGACGTCACGGATGTTAGTCATGCCGGTGATGAAGAGCAGCAGACGTTCGAAGCCGAGGCCGTAGCCGGAGTGTGGCACGGAGCCGAAACGACGGCTGTCGAGGTACCAGTTCATCGACTCCTCGGGGATGCCTACTTCGTGCATGCGTTCGAGGATCTTGTTGATATCGGTCTCGCGTTCCGAGCCTCCGATGATCTCGCCGATGCCGGGGAATAGCACGTCCATGGCGCGGACGGTCTTGCCATCTTCATTCTGTTTCATGTAGAAGGCCTTGATCTCCTTCGGATAGTCCGTCAGGATGACAGGCTTCTGGAAGTGTTTCTCCACAAGGTAACGCTCGTGTTCCGACTGCAAGTCAATGCCCCATCCTGTGACGGGATATTGGAACTTGCCTTTCTTGTTGTAGTTAGAGTTGCGCAGAATGTCGATGGCCTCGGTATAGGTCAAACGCACAAACTCATGCTCAAGCACGAAATGGAGCTTGCTGATGAGTTCCATGGATTTGTCTTCCTCTTTCTTGCCTTTCTCCTCGTCTTGGAGGCGCTTGCTGAGGAATTGGAGGTCGTCCATGTTGTTGTCCAAGGCATATTGGATCAGGTATTTCAACATTTCCTCGGCGAGGTCCATGTTGTCGTTGATGTCGTAAAAGGCCATCTCAGGTTCAATCATCCAGAACTCGGCCAGGTGACGAGTAGTATTGGAGTTCTCGGCACGGAAAGTGGGGCCGAAGGTATAGATCTTGCCCAATGCCGTGGCAGCCAGCTCGCCTTCCAGTTGTCCGGAGACGGTGAGGTTGGTGGACTTGCCGAAGAAGTCCTGCTTATAGTCGATGTTACCCTGCTCGTCGCGAGGTGGGTTGTTCAGGTCGAGTGTGGTGACCTGGAACATCTCGCCGGCACCTTCACAGTCAGAGGCAGTGATGAGGGGAGTGTGGATGTTGTAGAAGCCCCGCTCGGTGAAGAACTTATGGATGGCGAACACCATGGCGTGGCGCAGACGCATCACAGCGCCGAAGGTGTTGGTGCGGAAACGCAGATGGGCGATGTCGCGGAGGAACTCCAACGAGTGTTTCTTGGGTTGCAGAGGATATTCATCAGGATTGGCGGGACCGAAAAGCCCGATCTCCTTCACGGAGAGCTCCACGGCCTGACCGCTGCCCATCGAGGCTACTAGAACGCCTTTGGCCCATAAAGAGGCCCCAGCGTGCATGAGCGCCAGCTTTTCTTCAGGGATGACGTTCAGGTCAATGACCAATTGCAGGTTGTTGATGGTCGATCCGTCGTTCAAGGCGATGAACGCCACGTTTTTGCTGCCGCGCTTGTTGCGCACCCAGCCCATTACTGTAATCTCTTCTTCCGAAGCCTGCATCTGCAAGGCTTGCTTGATTTCTACTCTTTTCACGATATAATATTTTTTCCCCCTAAGGGGGAGGAGGTTAATAATGTGCAAAGTTACGAAAAAAAATCATGAACGAATAAAAATGACGTATATTTGCAACTATGAAATATCCATTTATTATCGCCGGCCCTTGCAGTGTGGAGAGTGAGACTCAGATCCTCGCCACCGCGCGTGCCTTGGCTGCGTTCCCCGAGGTGAAGCTTTTACGCGGTGGGATCTGGAAACCGCGTACCCGCCCCGATGCCTTCGAGGGCCGAGGTGTCGAAGGCCTTAGATGGCTTCTTCAAGCCAAAAAGGAGACGGGGTTACCCACTGCCACCGAGGTGGCAACTCCTGAACATGTCGAACTTGCTTTGCGTTATGAGGTCGATGCCCTCTGGATTGGCGCTCGTACCGTGGTCAATCCCTTCTCGGTGCAGCAGCTGGCCGATGCCTTGCAAGGGATGGATGTCCCTGTGTTTATCAAGAACCCCGTCTCGTCCGACTTGAAACTCTGGATTGGCGCTTTCGAGCGTTTTCAAAAAGCGGGGCTGACTCATCTGTCAGCCATCCATCGCGGCTTCTCTTATTATAAGGAGTCACCTTACCGCAACTATCCGATGTGGGAGATTCCCATCGAACTGAAGAGGTTGCTCGATGTGCCGGTGATTACCGACATCAGCCATATCTGTGGTTGTACCGAGCTGCTTCAGGCCACGGCTCAGAAAGCCTTGGACCTTGCCACCGATGGCTTGATGATTGAATGCCACATCCGTCCCCAGGAGGCGTTGACCGATGCGCGCCAACAGATCACCCCTGAAGCCCTGAGAGGTTTGCTCGACAGTCTCATCATTCGTTCCCATAGCTCCGTCGATGTGGAACGCGACCTTGCCAGCCTTCGTGGGGAAATCGATGACATCGACAGCGAGATCCTTCAGCTCATCGCGCGACGCATGGAAGTCAGCGCCCGTATCGGCGAGTACAAAAAGAAGAACAACATCACGGTGGTGCAGATGGACCGATGGAAAAAAATCCTCTCCGACCATGTCGCGGTGGGAGAGGATCTAGGATTGTCGCCAGACCTCGTCGCGGGCATCTTTGAAGCTATCCACCAAGCTTCCATTCGCCGTCAAACGGATATCATGGACGATTATGAGCAGTAAAAACTAAAAGCAGTGGTTACAAATACCACTGCGAAAGTACATCCTTGGCTCGGATTACGAAGAAAAAATCGTTTCCATTATTTCGATTGGAACCAACAAAATGTTTTTATCTATCTAATAATCATTGAATTAAATGATTAATTGTAGATGTGTAATTCATTGCCGTTATAGCTGGTGTGATATTGGATTAACGGATAAATGACGCTGTCAGTGGGGAAATCAGGAACCATGTCAAGTGATTCGCTGATGATGATTTCGCCGTTAATGATGTTGTAATATGCGTTGTTGCAATGATCAACCACGTAGGGAAACTCCACCACCAATCGCGTGCAGTTTCCTTGGGCGTCGCAGCAGGCGTTTGGCTCGTTGGGAGGAAGACGGTCGTAGGCTATGAATTCATATTCAGAAAGACGGTACACGATGATGCCTCGGCTTGTGCTTTCATAGTCGGAGGTGAGATACATCCAGCCACTCACCGTGTTTAGGTCGTGATAATGAATCTCATTAGGATAGATGGTGAAGTTGATGATGGCGTTTGGATAATAGGGACTTACCATGGGTTCCTTGCAGCCATGAAACAGGGGTATGGCGATGAGAAGAAGTCCTATCAAAATCATTTTTTTCATGTCGCAAAGTTACAGTTTTTTGCCAAATCATTGGGTAATCGCAAAAGATTCTTATTTTTGCGCAAAATATTCATCACTATGAAGAGGTTTCGGAAGAAGGCTTTGAGGTATATTATATTAATAGGTGTCGTTGTGCTGTTTTGCAGTGCTTGCAAGACCACTCGTTCCAGTCGTGCCATCCGGAAGGCGGAGCGGGCGGCGGAGCGACAAGAGGCACAGGCGCGCCGTGAATATAAAAAGGCCAAGGCGGCGCATTACAAGCATCAAGCACCTAAGACAAAAAAAATGATTCGTGAGGATCGAAAGCGAGCCAGGCAATTGAATCGGCATTTGAGGCGTAATTGAAGAACCTGCTGTCGATATCTTAACAGCTTAATTTTCATAGTGTTCAAGAAATGTTAAAAATTTTATGAGTAAAAAAATAGTTGGAAAAGCGAATTTTTCTTGTGAGCTTTGCAAAAAGTTTATAATTTTGGAGTCTTTTTAATGCACTAAAAGCAGTATTACATAAAATTACAAGGTATGTTTAGAAATTTACTAATGACCCTAGCGATTGTGTTAGCCACTTGTACGTTGGCTCTCGCGCAGACAGGGCGACTGAAAGGAAAGGTTACCGATGAAACGGGTGAGCCCGTGTCATTCGCAAACATCGTCCTTGAAAAAGGAGGTACGATGGTTGGCGGTGCCACTTCGGATTTCGATGGTAACTATGACATCAACCCGATTCCTCCGGGAACGTATGATTTGAAGGCGACTTTCGTTGGCTACAACAATTATGTCTTGAACGGCATTATTATTCCTGCCAACAAGATCACCGATTGGAACATTAAGATGACGAGTGGTGCCATCAGTTTGACTGAGGTCACCGTCATTGATTACGAAGTGCCTCTGATCTCGAAGGACAACACCACTTCTGGTGCGTCCATCACGGCAGAGGAAATTGCGAAATTGCCAAACCGTACCGCATCCGGCGTTGCCTCTACTGTGGGTGGCGTCGTCTCCGTTGACGGTGAGGTCGGTAGTGTGCGTGGTTCTCGTGAGAGTGCCGTGTACTATATCGACGGTGTGAAGGTTATCGGTAGTGCCAGTGTGCCTCAAAGCGCCATCGACCAGGTGGACGTCATCTTGGGTGGTACCCCCGCCATGTACGGTGACGCCATGGGTGGTATCATCAACTTGACCACCAAGGGCCCCAGCCGTACCTTCGGCTTCGGCTTGGAACTTGAAGGCTCTGTCGAGGGCTATGGCCACGACCGTCTGGGCTTCAACGTCCAGGGACCTCTCATCAAGGGCAAGAACATGGAGACCGCTCTTCTCGGCTTCTTCCTCGCAGGTGACCTCACCTACCACAGAGTAGGTGCCCTCTCCGCCACCGGTTTCTACACCGCGACCGAGGATTGGCAGAAACGTATCGAAGAGACCCCCCTCGTCCTCTCAGGTATCGGAAACAGCACCTATCAGCTGGCCTCCTTCACCAAGAGATCCGACTTGGTGCACTCCAAGTTCTCTACCAATTCAAGCAGTTACTCCATCAACCTCTCCGGTAACATCAACGTCCGTACCACCGAGACCATCAACTTGACCCTCGGCGGTTCGTTCTATCGTTACAAAGGTCATGACTTCGCCAGCTCGTATTCATTCTTCAATACGGCGAAGAACGGCATCAGCAAGTCGGGAACCACCCGTGGATATATCAAGTTCACCCAGCGTTTCCCCACGGCTCCTGAAAGCACCTCGCTGATCCGTAACTTCTACTACAGCATCCAAGCAGACTACACCCGTTCCACCGGCGAAGACGGCGACCCCGACCTCTGGGATAACATCTTCGCTTACGGTAACCTCGGTCGTTACATCACCCACAAGACTCCTACCTTCGAACTGGGTAATTACTCCGGAGTCGCTGTCGATGGTGACACCGCCAACCTGCAAAACTTCAGCAACGTGTGGGTGCTCAACTCCTGGGACTATGACACTCTCGTCGATTTCTATGCCTCTGAGTTCAACCCGCTGCTGGCAAAATATACCGAGCACTACTATGACCTCTACCAGTCATACGGAGCACCCGGGTTCTATGATAACTTCGACAATATCCAACTCGGCAAGGGCTTGCTGAACGGTGACTCTCCAGATCCTATCTACCAGATGTTCGCTGTCCCTGGCACCTTGATGACTGGCTATGACAAGAGCTTGAGCGACCAGATCGCTATGAACGTCAACGCCTCCATGACCATCGGCAAGGGTGAAAGCTCCCATGAAATCAAACTCGGTTTCCAATATGAGCAACGTAACTCCAGCTATATGGGCTATTCCACCAACTACTGGCTGTTGATGAGAAACCTGGCCAATGCCCATATCTCACAGTTGGATGTCGCCAACCCCTACGCTCACAGCAATGACGGTTATGTCGATACCGTTTGGTTCAACAGACTCTATGACGGCGACGCTCAATATGTCTTCGACATCAACCTCCGTAAAGCCATGGGCCTTGATCTCAAAGGCACTGAATACATCCTTATGGACTCCTATGACTTCAGCGATCATTCCATCATGTACTATGATCCACAAGGCAACCTCAAGAAAGGTTATGTCAACGGAGGCCTCGACATCAGCATGTTCGCTCCTGATGAGCTCACCCGCGACGGTAGCTTCTATGTGAGCTACTATGGCTACACCTACGACGGCAAGAAACACTCCTGGGGTGAACGCCCGACCTTGGAAGACTTCTTCACTGAGACGGCTACCGATGCCCTTGGAAGAACCTACTTCACTCGTCCTGTCGGCTCCAGCCAGCCTATCTACACTGCCGGTTACATCCAGGATAAGTTCGCCTTCAAAGACCTGATCTTCCAAATCGGTCTGCGTGCCGACCGTTTCGACGCTAACCAATATGTGTTGAAAGATCCGTTTATCCTCTATGACTACTATACCGTTGGTGACTTCAGAACGAACACCTCACTCCAAGAGAAACTTCCGAATGCGACCATCCCCAGCACCATGGGTGATGACTTCGCGATGTATGTCAACAAGATCAGCGATATCAATGAAATCGTTGGTTATCGTAACGGAACCACCTGGTACAACGAGGTCGGTGCTGAGATCTCCTCACCCAAAGTCCTCGACAAAGGTTCAGGTATCTCCCCCTGGATTAAAGACGCCTCACAGCAGCGTGTGGATATGAAGTCCTTTGAGGATTACGAGCCGCAATGGAGCTTCATGCCTCGTATCTCCTTCTCCTTCCCGATTTCGGATGAGGCCTTGTTCTTCGCCCACTACGATGTGCTGACCCAACGTCCTACCAGCTCATTCTTCATGAGCCCCCTGAATTACTATTACTTCAATGATGTGTCAGGTACCCTGGCCAACCCGAACCTCAAGCCGATGCAGACCATCGACTATGAACTCGGTTTCACCCAGAAGCTGACCAACACTTCATCATTGACGATCACTGCTTACTATAACGAAATTCGTAACATGATCCAGATGTACCGTCTGACGGGTGCTTATCCTAAGGACTACTCCTCCTTCAGCAACCTCGACTTCGGTACCGTCAAGGGTATCACTGCTGAATATGACCTTCGTAGAACCAAGAACGTCCGTGTCCGTGCCAGCTATACCTTGCAGTATGCTAACATGACTGGTGCTTCCACCTCTACCGCCGCCGCTTTGATTAACGCCGGTGTGCCGAACTTGAGATCCACCTTCCCGACCAGCGTTGACCGTCGTCATAACTTCAGTCTTAACCTCGACTATCGTTTCGGCTCAGGCAAGAAATATGACGGCCCCGTTATCAAACGTGAGAAGTCAGAGAAAGCACCTATCCAATTGCTCGCCAATGCTGGTGCCTCTATGACGCTGACCGGTGGTTCTGGTACGCCTTATACCGCATCACGTACCGTGGTTTCTCCGCTGTCTGGCGGCAACTACCTCCTCGCTGGTAGCTACTTCGGCTCCAGAATGCCTGCTTCCTTCAAGATCGACCTCCGTGTGGACAAGGACTTCTACCTCACCCTCGGTGGCAACAAGGAAGGAAAACAAGGCCGTGAGGTCTTCTTCAACGTGTACGTCAACTTCACCAACCTTCTGAATGCTAAAAACATCCTCTCGGTTTATAATGCAACTGGCGCCCCGGACGATGACGGATACCTCACCTCTCCGAAGTATCAAAGCCAAATCCACACCCAAATCGATCCTGAGGCATTTATCCAAATGTATCAGATCTTCGTGAATAATGGCGGTGCTTACTCAACTCCTCGCCAAATTAAAATTGGAGCAAGCTTTAACTTCTAATCGATGAGGCGTAATCTTAACGAATAAATACAGATGCTATGAAAAATACACTACGTTTATTGTTTGTTGCACTCCTCGTAGCAGGTGTCGCAAATTCCGTAAAGGCTGAAATGTTCAAAGGCAAGCCTGAAAATGGCAATCGCAATTTGAAACAGACAACAGCCGGATGTTCACCCTCCTCAGCATTCGAGTGGTTGAATATCAACAATGTTAAGACCCGTATCAATGCGGGCGGTGATATGTGGTGGGACCTCCCCGGTGGTATCGGCTCCCAATACTACATCCCCGCTAACGGTTCCGCTACTTCTCTTTACGCTGGTTCACTTTGGATTGCTGGTACCGACGTCAACGGCCAGCTGAAGTGCGCAGCCGTGCGTTTCCGTCAAGATGGTAATGACTTCTGGACTGGCCCTCTGAATATCGTGGGTGCTTCTATCGATGAAGAAACTTGCGCCGCTTGGGACCAGATCTTCAGAATTACCCGTGATGAAGTGGATCAGTTCTTGATGCACTGCGACCCGGTCTCTGGTGTTTTTGTGGAACCTGAAGATGGCTATACCATCCCTAAGTCCATCATGGATTGGCCTGCCCATCCTGATGTAGTCGGCGGTGGTAACATCTCCGGTGTGAGCCATTATATGGCACCGTTCTTCGACAGAGACGGTAATGGCGAATATGATCCTTACGCTGGTGACTATCCGTACTATGACATTGAAAACAAACTGTGTCATACCAAAATCCCGACTGCTGAGGAAGAGCGTATGGGTACCATCAAGGGTTCTATCCTTGTTGACCAAGTGCTGAAAGGCGACCAGACCCTGTGGTGGGTGTTCAATGATAAAGGTAACTCCCACACTGAGTCCAATGGTGCCGCTATCGGCCTTGAGGTTCGCGCCCAAGCTTTTGCTTTCTCCACGAACGATGAAATCAATAACATGTCGTTCTGCAGCTATGAGATTATCAACCGTTCCACCTATACCTTGGCCAACACCTTCTTCTGCCCTTGGACTGACGTTGACCTGGGTTATGCCAAGGACGACTACGTCGGTTGCGACGTTGCCCGTGGTCTTGGTTATGGTTACAATGGTGACGCTGTGGATGGTTCTGGTGAACCTGAAGCCTACGGCAACCAGCCTCCTGCGGTCGGTATCGACTTCTTCCAGGGTCCTTACATGGATGCCGACGGTATTGATAACCCCAAGTTCAGATACACGATTAATACCACTAGCACCTTTAACCCTGCCACTGGCGATTCTATCGTCACCAGCGACACCATCTCGTTTGAGCAGATCTGCGACGAGTCAATCAACGGTGTGAACTTTGGTAATGGCATTGTTGATGATGAGCGTTTCGGTATGCGCCGTTTCCTCTATCACAACAACTCCAATGGTCCTACTGGTGACCCTGACAATGCTACTGAGACCTACCTGCTGCTCCAGTCTGTTTGGAGAACTGGTTTCAAGATGATGTTCGGTGGTACTGGTTATCCTACCGGTTCTAATGCTGCTGTGGGTCCTGAGTGCGACTTCATGTTCCCGGGTAATACTGACCCGTGTAACTGGGGTACTCACGGACTTCCGCCCAATGGTGGCTACAACACCAATGGTAAGTATTGGACTGAAGAGAATGAGAAGAACCCTGCCGATGACCGTCGTTTCATGCAGTCAGCAGGCCCCTTCACCCTGAAACCTGGTGCTGTTAACTATATCACCTTCGGTGTGCCGTGGGCTCGTGCCTCTTCAGGTGGTCCTATGGCTTCTGTTGAACTGCTGCGTGTCACTGACGATAAGTGCCAGGCTTTGTTTGACAACTGCTTCAAAGTCATCGATGGTCCTAACGCTCCTGACTTGACAATCCGTGAGCTTGACAAGAAGTTTATCATCTATCTCTCCAACAGCCCTATTTCCAACAACTATCGTGAAGGCTATGTTGAGCGCGATGATAAGATTCCGGAATTCGATCCTTCTCAGCCTGATTCACTCAAAGTTCCTGCCGACCGTTACTACCGTTTCGAGGGTTACAAAGTGTATCAGCTGGTTAATGGTGAAGTGGGTCCTGATGAACTCAACGACAACAGCAAAGCTCGTCTCGTGTTCCAGGCTGATATTAAGAACCAGGTTACCAACCTTGTCAACTATAAGTGGGATAACTACATTGGCGGCAACGTTCCTCAATTGATGGTCTCTGGCGCTGATGGTGGTATCACTCATAGCTTTGTCATTACCGAGGATAAGTTCTCTTCCAATGAAAGCCCAGCACTGGTTAACCACAAGACCTATTATTATATGGCTGTGGCTTACGCCTACAACAACTTCTTGACCTACTCTCAAGAGCCTTCAGACCTCTATGGTCTCCGTGGCCAGATGACTCCTTACCTCGAAGGTCGTAAAAACATCCAAGTCTATACCGCCGTTCCTCATCAGATCATGAACGGTACTGTGATGAAAGCTAACTATGGTGACATGCCTTCAATTACCCGTCTCGTCGGTCAAGGCAATGGTGGCAATGAGATTGAACTCACCCAGGAATGTGTGGATCAAATCTTCACCAAGAAACTTGCTAACACGGTCATCCTTGCAAATGGTAAAGAACACATTACCTATAGCAACACCAATGCTGATACCGCTGAGGTGGTTTGCTTCGGTCACCCCGACTACCCGGTCGTTTATCATCCTACTTATAAAGTGGGTTACGGTCCTCTTTCCGTGAAGATTATTGACCCGTTGATGGTGAAGTCACGCAACTACGAGCTGTGGTTCGACACGCTGTATCCGCACTATACTCATGGTGTTTCTTCCAACCAGTCTGTGATTGGTGACTCTGCTCTTCGTCTTGCCTCCCACTGGTATTTAAGAGATTGCGAGACCAACGATACCCTGAAGAGTGATACCATTACGGTTTATGCCGATGAAAAACTCTTTATCGACCGTGGTATCTCTATCACTGTGGATCAGCAGTATGCTATTGGCCCCATTACCACTGGTACTATTCACGATAACAATGGTGATAAGATTGCTAAGGAGGTTTTGGCTCCGAACAACGGTATGATCACCTCTTCACTTACTTTCCAGGATAGTACTCAGAAGTGGCTTGATGGTATCCATGATGTGGATGTCACTCCAGTGTTGAACTGGATCAGGTCTGGTACCTATGTTGACCAGGATCAAACTGCTTATCACGACTACTCTATGTCCAGTGCAACGGGTGGTAACAGTATCCCGTATGACCCGAATGAGAATTACGAGAAGATTGCTAACCGTACATGGGCTCCTTTCGTGCTTACTTCTATCAACAATGAACCTGTTGGCAACCCTGGACCTCTGCCGGACAAGATCTATCGTTATGGTGAATATTTCGCCAGACTGAACAGCATCGATATCGTGTTCACTGCCGATCGTTCTAAGTGGACCCGTTGCCCTGTTGTCGAACAATGTATGGATCCTGCCCTCTCACAAGGCGGTGCCGCTCGTTTCCGTCTCCGTAAGGCTCCGTCCATCGATAAAGATGGTAAACCTTATACTGGTGGTGAATGGGATTACACCCTCTATGGTGACTCCACCCTTGCGAATGGTGAATCCTTCATCAAGGCTTCTGACAATCCTGACGATCCTAACTATATCGCTGCACAGGGTATGGGTTGGTTCCCGGGCTATGTCATCGATGTTGAGTCTGGTATGCGTCTGAATCTGCTCTATGGTGAAGACTCTTACCTTGCGGATTTGAACGGTAATGACTTGATGTTCAATCCTCCTCAACTGAAAAAGACTACTGTTGATGGTACTACTGAACAAGACGCTGATCCTGTCCTCTTCCGTCAGGTTGATGGCGAGCCTGTCCTTGGTGGTAAGCATTTCGTTTACATCTGGGGTCTTGATAGACCTACCGATGTTCCTCAAACGCCTGCCTTCAAGTACAAAGACTTTAACAGCCCGGCCTACGATGCTGGTAAGTATCTGTTCAAGGTGCTCAACGCTATCCAGAATGCTGGTGCCCAAAACTTGATTACTCAGTACAGCAAACGTTTCTGGCGTCAATGCTTGTGGGTTGGTATGCCTATGGCTGTTGAAGGTATGCCTTGGCTGCCTGAAGGTAACGATGCGAAGATCCGTATCCGTATCGGCAAACCTTATACCGCTGGATATGGCTGCATCGCACTCGATTCCTTGTATGCTGACTTGGACATCAACAACCTGAATCCTAAGTTCACCTTTGCTATTGAGGGTCTCGACCCCGATCTCAATGATCCTACGAAGACCGAAAGCGACCTTGACAAGATCAACGTTGTGCCTAACCCGTACTATGCTTATAGCTCCTACGAGGCCAACGCTCTGGTGAACTGCGTCAAGATTACCAACCTTCCTGATAATTGCGTGGTTACCATCTATAACATCGCTGGTACTAAGATTCGTCAGTTCAAGAAGGATAACCAAGAGCCCTCCATTGATTGGGATCTTACCAACTTCGCTAATACGCCTGTTGCTTCTGGATTCTATCTGATCCACGTTAAAGACAACACTAGTGGTGGTGAACGTACTATTAAGTTCTTTGGTGCCATGCGTCAAATCGACCTGAATACTT
>JAEEII010000238.1 GCA_016281295.1 Bacteroidales bacterium | reverse complement strand
TATTAGAATAACAATAAGTATCTTTTTCGATAGTATTATTCCAAATAAATGTAATATGATGTTTGTTAGAGCTATGATATAAAAACCTAGAGTACTGATTAGTAGTGTGTGCCCTTGAGAAATATAATCTTCAAAGGGCAATTGTTTTTTATAAAACAATGCAATCCGGTAAAAGCAATAATTAAATAATCGTTTCATAATAGGCTATTTAAAAGGTTGATATTCCATCAGTCCAGGATTAATACCTTGTTCAATCATAGGTATTATGGTTGTCTATAGTGCGTCCCAATGTTTGAACCACGAAAAGTCGAGGTTAAGGTGGTTCTCGATTGCGTGTTAGTGTTGCAAAGTTAGACAAATTTTTTCATTACAGTCACGGATTGGTGATTTATCGTTTATTTTGCGCTGCGGCTGGACGAGGAAACGGGCTCTGCCGGGGAGCAACCTGCCAGCAACAAGGCCGCGCCTACACTGAAAGCAGTGGACAAGGGAGCCGTCAGCGATGGCGGTTCCCGTTGCATTCAGGAAGGCGGTTCCGCTAAGAAAACCCATTGCGTCGTCCAGGGCCATGTTCAGTATGTTTTGTGTCCCCTCGTTCTAAGCCGCCTCCATTTTCATGAGATAACGGCTTGCCGGTGTCGTGTAGTCGAGGCTCTGGTGAAACCTCTCGTTGTTGTAGAAACGGAAATATCCGTCCAGTCCGCGCCAAAGCTCGCTGCCCGTCTCGCAGGGGTTCAGATAGACGTACTCCTGCTTCACGCTGCGCCAGAGACGCTCGATGAAGACGTCGTCCAAGGCCCTTCCACGGCTGTCCATGCTGATGGCGATTTTGTTCTTCACCAGAAGCCCCACGTATTCCACCGAGGTGAACTGGCTGCCCTGATCGCTGTTGATGATCTCAGGGCATCCGTGTCTCTCGATGGCTTCTTCCAACACCGACACGCACCATTTGGTGGTCATCGTGTTGCTAAGGCCCCAACCCGCCACATAGCGTGTGTAAACGTCTATGATGGCGAACAGGTACATGTAGCCCCGACGCATCGGGATATAGCTGATGTCTATCTCCCAGACCTGGTTGCGATGGTCTATGTCGAGGTCCTTGAGCAGATAAGGATACTTGTAGGCCTTCTTGTCGGGAACGGTTGTCCGGCGTTGCGGGAACAGTGTCCTCCATCGCACCAGTCCCATCAGTCTCCTCAGGCGCTTGATGTTCACAAGGTATCCCTCCCCCTCAAGCCAGGCCTGAAGGCGTCGCTGCCCGTAAAACGGCGTTACGGCGTACTGGCGGTCCAGCAAGCGCATGATCTCCAGGTTTTCCGCCGTCTCCTCCGACGGGGTGTAGTACAGCGAGGCGCGGCACAAGCCAAGCAGGTCGCATTGCCGGCGCACGTTCAGCTTCTCCTCCTTCGAGACCATGGCCTTACGCTCTTTCACACTCATAGCGTGAGCTTTTTTTTAGAAACTCCACGTCCATCGTCAGCGAACCGATGGTCTTGTAAAGCTGCTCTATCAGCTTGTCCTTGTCATCGCTTCCAGCTTTCTCACGCTCTTTGAACACGCTGGTGCTTTGCTCCTTGAGCTGCTCCTTCCACTTGGTGATCAGGTTCGGATGGACATCGTACTTCTTGCTCAGTTCCGTCAATGTCAGTTTCTCTTGCAGTGCCTCCATGGCGACTTTCGCCTTGAACTCCGCCGTGAACTTCCGGCGGCTCCTTTTTGTCGTGTTGGTCATCTTTTTTTCTCCTTTCGTTTGTGCAAAGATAACCACTTTAACCTCTGGTCTAAATTTTAGGGAGCATTATAGGTGCGCACCGATCCCGACCAGACTTCTGTCAGGCGGTCGAGGTTGTCGTATTCAAAGGTCTCCTCCATGTCAAGCGTGTTGTCCTTTCGGGACGCTAAGTTACCGAAATTGTCGTAACTATAGCTTAAATTCTATAATAAGTGTTCCAGCTTGAATAATGATGTAATATCTGCCACGAATCGATCTTTGTCAAAATCCGTCACTTTTTTAGGCAGTTTCATAGAACGCAGGGTATTTAAAACTTCTTTTGCGACTATTTTTCGTAATTCTTCGTCTTCTTCAGTAATGACTTGTTTATAATCCATCTTGATTTCTATTTCCAATGTCTTATGGATGACAATAGGTATGGATCCAAAAGCCAAGGTTTCTTGATGCTCAGTGTATCGAGGCCGACGAGGCTTGGCAAACGAATCGTAAATGGGTTCTACAACGATAAGGCCGATAAGCATAGTCTCAATGGATTCGCCATAATAATTTGAAGTAATCAAATTATTTACTGTTTCTGACATGTCATTAATTGTTCTTCTTTTAGTTGTGCAGTTTTCCCAAGTAATGCTTGTATCAATGATGCTTATTTTTACTTTCATATGTATATATCAAAAAATAATTCTATCTAAATATTTTATTCCCAGGTGGTAAATGACCATGCCTAAAATAATAGTTATAAATCATTATCTTTTCTTGAATTTTTATTTGGCGCTGATTGCCATAATATACTCTTTGCATAGT
Organism: Bacteroidales bacterium; assembly: GCA_016281295.1. The sequence goes on along the minus strand of JAEEII010000238.1, from coordinate 1,698 downwards.
GACTCCACCGTCTCCAATAGCTCGCATCCAATTGTCTGAGTATCTATTCTTTTCTTGTGTTGTTTCTCCGATTTTCCAAACATCACCAGCTTCTAAATAGATCCATGAAGCGGTTCTTACACATGGATACATACCATCAGTATTTTCCCGCAGTTCATACACAAAACCGTCAGGACCATCTAAGCGAGTTTGAAGATGGGCGATTTCATCCTTCATTTTGGTAATTAATTCTTTTCCATAATAGATCGTAAAGGCACCAGTTACCGCTAAGGAAAAGACTTCTCCGATACAAGTTGGTTCTACAAAACTACTGACCCACATAGTTGTAAGTGTTGCAGAGGCAAGATCTGTGGCTGAATTGGAACTATTATTCCTGGCACTTCCCACGCTTCCACTACCTCCTCCTTGCCCAATAGTAGATCCATTGGCATTGTTGTTAATCAAATCGCTCCAATCAAAATGGGAACCTCCTCCCGAAGTGGTGTTTGGGTAAGGGGATTCATTGACCGTGACAGGTGGTTCATCGTAGGGAGTGATGGTGACCTCGGGCAGCCAAAAAACGACCTGTCCGTCTATGATTTCATGCGGAGGATCGTCGGGATGATGTCTGTTTCCGGATGTCATATAGAATCCTGTGGGATCCACGTACCTCAGCGGGTTGTACATGCAATAGGCGTATCTATTGAAGCCCTGTGAGGTGGACGGATTCTGGAGGAAACGGTCCACGGAGAGGAACGACGACATCACGGGGTCGTACATCCTCCCGTTGGCTCCGCCCAAATCACATCGCTCGGCAGTGCTCAAGCAAAGCTTGGCACTACGCTCGCTTAACGTGAATTTCATGTTGATGAGGCCGAAGGCGGTGAGATGCTCGTGACCCGTGAAGCCCCTGTCGAGCATGGGCTTGCCGGTGAAACTCCCGCTCCAGGTGCCGGGGTCGCGGAGGCTGCCCCATGCGTCGTAGCTCAGGCGCTGCTCCACGTTGCCGTCACTGTCGGTGATAGTGGTCCACGAGCCGAGGTTGTCCTTGAGGATGTAGTGCAGGATCTCCTCACCGTTGCACTTCTCCACCACGGCAAACACACCGAAGGGACCGGTGAGATAGGTCAGCGACCTTGTGAGGGTGTTGCCGACTTCCGTTTCTGTCACATACTCGCAGCCGCCCACATAGCGTTTGATGCGGTGTGCGCCGCCGACATGCTCCTCCATGGCGATGCGCTGCTGGTCGTGGCCGTAGGTGTAGACCAGGCTGTCGTTGCCCTGCTTGACCTTGAGCGTCTTGTCGAAGCCGGTGTAGCTCACCGTCTGGGTGGTTGAGGGGAACAGCCCCGGAGGCACTGCCGCCGACTTAAGGGCATGGGGTCTGTCGGCCATGTTGAAACTGTTGTTGGCGGCAGTGAACACGGCTCCTCCGTCCGCGGTCTTGCTCTTCATGCGCCCATAGCTGTCGTAGGCGGACGCGCCAGTGCACACCGCACCCAGCTGGACATCGGTCAGGCGGTTCTGGTCGTCGTAGCGGAAGGTCTCCTCGAGGTTTCTCATGATGTCTTTTCGCGAGGCTAAATTACAAACAATCATTTTCTATATGGTGGAGATGTGAAAATGATTTTATCCAATTCAAAATTTGCTGAAAACATGCATAAGAAAGCATCAATGTCTGTAAACCATTCGGTGTCTAACGATAGTGTGTCGCAATTG
>JAEEII010000237.1 GCA_016281295.1 Bacteroidales bacterium | reverse complement strand
TTCAGTCCGCCAGTCTTCTTCGGACACCTCAATGCCGAAGTGGTTGCAGTAGTCAACCAAACTGCTGGTCTTCTCAAACCGAACCCCTTGCATACCGCCATCGGGGAGGTTGATTTCAAGCCGGCACTCGCCGGTCTTGTCACTGAAAAATGCTTTTGCGCTCATAGTGCTGATTATATTATTATTATTCGTTTTGTCTTATTTATTCACCCAGAAAATAGCCAATTCAGGTGATTTTATACCAAATTTTACCCATCAATAATATTGTTTTATACATTCATTATATAGTTTCGCCAAAAAATTTTCAACCGTTTAATTTGCTGATTTATAAGTGTTATTACATATAATCTAATTACCTACCATAACTTTTTTTTGCTCATTTGAATTTTTATACTTACTTTTGCAACTGATTTCAGTCACGAAAAATGTGCTTTCAAGTATCATTTTCGGATGCAAAAATAAGAAATAAAAGTAAACCGACAAAATAAAAATTTACTTTTTTAGAAAATATTTTTTCAATAGACTGAAACATAGAGCAATAAAAATATAAACAAATAAGATAGAAAGGTAAATTTTATGGACGAATTTGACACTATTGGTAAACGCATCACAAAAATTAGGCAAGTCTACTGCGATGGAAAAAACACTCCTTTTGCCGAGCGGATTGGCAAGGACACATCTTATTCGAGCCAGATATGCAACGGCACGAAGACTCCAGGCAGAAGCGTGCTTGAGGAGATCCTGGCCGCGTTTCCGGAGGTGAGCCGTCCGTGGCTGTACTTCGGAGAGGGCAAGATGCTGCTGGCCGATGCGGAGAAGAGTTTGCTTGCGAAGGAGGACGCTCCCTCTTATGAAAAGACCCTGCCGCTCATTCCCTACGATGCCTTCGCCGGTCTGCCGAACATCGACAACATTGGAGTGGCCTTCAAGGACTGCGAGCAGTATTACATCCCCGACTTCATCAGCCGTGGAGCGGACTTCCTTATCCGCGTGTCCGGCGACTCGATGGTGCCGCAGTACCTCAACGGAGACCTTCTCGCCTGCACGATGATTAAGGATGTGCTGTTCTTCCAATGGGGCAAAATTTACGTCATCGACACTTCGCAAGGTGTGCTGGTGAAGCGTGTGATGCGGAAAGAGGGCGACAGCGAGCATGTGATACTCGTGTCGGAGAACAAGGAGAAATACGACCCGTTTGAGTTTCCGACATCGGACATCAGAAGCCTCGCCATCGTCGTGGGACTCATCCGAGCGGAATAGTCGCTTAATACATATTATATAAGGAATATAGACCGGCCACAGAATGTGGCAGGAAGAAGGCGCTACGCCATTATGATACGATTGAGATACAGTATAAAGTTCGTTTTACACCGCCGAGAGCGGGCGGACGGAACATTCACCGTCCGTATGAACATCTCCTGGGCAAAGAAAAGAGTCCAACGGAATATTCCTGCCTATGTGTTCCCCGACCAATGGGATGAGAACACCATGACAGCCCGCGCGACCCGTCAGCACAAAGACGTGTCAGGCATCAACAGCGCCATTGCGGAATACAAAGGCCGTGTGACAAAGTATTTTGAGACTTCGATAATCAACGACCATGTTCCAACCGAGGATGAAATCAACGGACTATTCAACACGGAGGATGCGGAAGAGGATAACCAGAAGCACCTGATTGATGACACAATCGAAGAGTTTATCGCAAAAGAGTCTGTGGAACGTGGATGGGCTTCCGTCACAAAGAACAAGTTCAAAAACCTGAAGCACGACCTGCTGTGCGCCGACCTGACATATATAGAGGAATTGAATGAGGAAGGGCTTGAAAAGTACACCCAATACTTGTTCTCACGCGACTTGGAGAATGCAGTCCTGATGAAAAAGGCATCCATTCTCCGCTGGTTCCTCGGATGGTGCAGAAAGAAAGGTTATATTGAAAACGATGACTACAAACTCCACCAGCCACACCTGAAATGCCCCCAGAAGACTGTGGTCTATCTGACGTGGGAAGAGTTGATGCAGCTGTACAAGCATAACTATGGATACAAGTACCAACTTTCCGTAGTGAGGGATGTGTTCTGTTTCTGCGCATTCACCGGCCTCCGCTACTCCGATGCCGCGCGACTCAGATGGTCGGACGTGTATAATGACCACATAACCATCATCACACAGAAAACCTCCGACAAACTCGACATAGACCTCAACCCATTTTCAAAAAGCATCATCAAGAAATATTCCTTGAAGGCGGACCGTAAACCGGCGGATAAGGTGCTTGGAGCTCCGACAATTCAAAGAAGCAATGTAATGCTCAAAGAATGCGCTTTGCTTGCCGGAATCAAGACTCCTATCACCCTTGTTTCGTACAGAGGGTCGAAGAGAGTAGAGGAGTCTGTACCCAAATGGAAGGCCGTCACCACACACTGCGCCCGCCGCACTTTTGTTGTGAACTCTCTCCGCCTCGGAATACCGGCGGAAGTGATTATGAAATGGACTGGCCACAGCGACTTCACGGCCATGAAACCCTACGTCGCAATCGTGGATGAATTGAAGAAGGAGAACATGGCCAAATACGCGACTCTGTACGAAAATGAAAAAAATTCTTCCAATTGAAAAAAATGTCGTATTTTTGCAAATTGATAGGAGTAAGCAGCAGTCGGGTACATGTACCCACTTTGTACCCACTTTTGACAAATGAACAGCAACCGAGAGAGAACGAAGCGACGGAAAAAGACCGATTAAGATGATAAAAATCAAAGAAATAAAGTTAAATTGATACCATGGGCTTCCCCTGGAGTAATACGGCTCCAGTACCTTCAGGGGGAGCAAAACGAGCGCTGAAATTCAGCGCTCATTTTTTTTTGTTTTTTGAAAATATCGATACACTCTTCCCACTGATTCTCAACCCATTTCCAAAAAACTTCAAAAAAAATTTACCCCCATGTAGATTTTTGCACCCAAAATGTGTTATTTATTAGTAGAGATATTTCTGCAATGGCTGCCAACAACCAACCGACACACGACCAGTTTCACGCCCTGATACTGCGCCACCGGGACCTCATCGAGCGTCTCTGCATGCGCCGCGCCGCAGGCGACTACCACCGTTGTGCCGAGTTGCGGCAGAACTGCTACATCAGCATCTGGCGCCATGCCGCCTCCCTCCGCCCCGACGCCACCCCTCTCCAGGAAACCCTCTGGGTCGTCTGGCAGTGCCGCAGCGTCTTCTCCCGACTCCGTTTCCTCCGCCGCTCTCTCCTCTTCGTCCCTCTCGACGACACCCTGGCCGACTCCCTTGCCGCTCCCGACGAAAGCTCTCTCCGCGACTACATCGACTCCCTCGCCGACATTCTCACACCCCACGAGCGCCAGGCCCTCCAACTCATAGCCGATGGCTACAACCCCGACGACATGGCCCGCGAACTCGGCATCAAGTCCCACAGCGCCATCCAGCTTCGCTACCGCATCAAAGTCAAGCTCCGCAACCACTTCAAAAAATAATGATAACAATAAATGTAGATATGTGCCCGTCCAAAACCCATAATCCGAAATCCGGAATTCATAATATTCATAATTCAGAATTCGAAATCGCCACCCCTACCCCCGACGACCTCGCCTTCATCCGCGCCCTCGCCGACGAGCACTCCGCGGGTCTCCCCGAACGCTGCGCCCGCTACCGCCGCCGGGCCAACCTCCGACGCACCGCCGTGGCGGCCCTCGCCGTCGTCGTCATCACCGCCGCACTACTCCTGCCCCCGAGCGACGACACCTTCGTCGACGGCAACCTCCAGTGCTGCGCCGCCGACGCCTGCCAAAGAGTGGATATAATATTAGCCAGAATATGAAAAAACGTACCCTCCTCACCATCCTCATGCTCCTTGCCGTCGTGGCCGCTGTCGGCGCCGTCTTCTGGCGCCACATCCTCCCTCGGTGGCAGGTCAGCGACATCTACCGCCGTTATGAGCATGTCGACGGCATCGCCGCCAGCTACATCCACAACTACCCCGTCAATGACACCCTCTCCCTCAATGTCACCCTCCTCGAAGCCACCACCGACAGCGGCTGGGCCGTCCTCGTGCGAGATTTCGAGATGGACGAACTCTCGCCCCTGCTCCAGATGCTCATCGACAGGGGCGAGAATCTGGTATTCTCCAAACTCATTCCCAGGAGCAACCCGTCGGCATCGGCCGAAAACGATGTCCTCGCCTATTCATACACGACCCGCAGCGTAAGTATCTTCCACGTCGCAAACGACGAAGAGAAACATGCCGTCCTTTATCATAACATTAAGAAATCAATCAACAAAGACTCCGCCTACTGAAACAGCCGGACATCTTTTCACGGTAATTTTCAATCATCAAAAACACATCCAACATGACACACCACATCATCAAATCCCTCGCCGTCCTCACCTTGAGCACAATGCTGATTGGGACGGCCTCGGCTCAAGAAAACGAGGCCGGAAAACAGAAAATCAATCCCTGGATTGAATTCAATCTCGGTGTAAGCTTCCTCGACGGAAGCGATGGCTTCAACGACCACATGCAGACCTATCACCCAACGCTCGACTACCGCAGCGTCTACAGCGCGGCGGCGCAAATCGGCGTTGGTCTCGGCATGGAGTACCGCCGATTCACACTCGGCATACACCTCAACGGCATGGCTGACAACATTCTCTCTGTGAAGAACCAACTTGTCAAAAAGCAAGACAACCTTTACCACCTCGACCTCGGCTACCGTTTCGACCTCGGCAAGAACTACACCCTCGAACCCACGGCGGGCTTTGGCGTCTGCATCAGCAACATCTTCCTCTCCAGCTCGCGCGGCGGTACCGACTACGTCAATTCATTCTCCACAGTGAATATTGCCGTGCCGCTGACAATCAATTTCTGGCATGGGAAGAACGGGAAAGATATCGGTCTGTATGTTCAGTACATCATCAGCGTCGGACAGGTTGGCAAAGCCCACATCACCGGACTTGAGACCGAGGTGGACGACCTAAACTTCCTGCCAGCCACACTCACCCTTGGCTGGAAATATCGATTCTAAACCATCAAAAACACCTCCAATATGCAACACCACACCATCAAATCCCTCGCCGTCCTCGCCTTGGGCGCGATACTACTTATCAGCTGCGGCAAAGACAACAAAGACCATTCAAAACTCATTATCGGCACTTGGGATGTGCAGACATATCATTTTTCATATGTGGATTACTACGAAGACACATCATGGATCCGTAATGAAGGGATGTACAATGTCTCCGATACGAGTTATATAGGATTTGATGCGGCAGAATTCTTTGTTGACGGAATCATGCGTTGGCACTTGAACGAGAAGTACCAAGCCATTTATGGCAATGAGTTTCCCGACCAATATTTGACACTTCGCTGGAGTATCAACGATAATATATTGTACCTTGAACGTGGGCCTGATAGCCTTGGACATGTGACGTGGGAGTATGAAATCAAGGAACTTAACGACCAAGATCTTGTCATTGAGCTTCATGAGCGGGTCATTGAAAATCTCAACAATTATGAATATACCGAAAGCTATGCCTTAAAACGTAGGAAAAAGTAGACAATTCCTACGCTAAATTCTATGAAAATAATGTATATAGAACTGTCCG
>JAEEII010000236.1 GCA_016281295.1 Bacteroidales bacterium | reverse complement strand
TGGCTTCGGGAACCAGCATGGCGTAGCCCCAGACCTCGTCGGAGCCGGAGCGTCCTTTCATGAGGTTCATCTGGATCTGTGAGGGCAGGGCCTTCGACACGGGGCCGGGGCCGAAGATCGCCTCGTCGTGCTGCGCGGCGGAGCCGGCAGGCTGCTGCGCCAGGCCGAGGAATGGCGTCAGGCAGAACAGCAATGCGATAAGTAAAGTCTTTTTCATAACGTTATGTTTTTATTTCTTAACAAAAATAATTTATAGTTTCGAGGGCAAATTTAGGGTTTACCTTTCAAAAAAACAAATGAAAAATGAAAAAGGGACGCGCCATGAGCCGGAGCATCGTCTCAGTGTTGTTGACTTCCTCGACAAGGATAATTTGGCAAAAAAACAAAAAAAACTATTTAATTATGAAAAATATCTTATATTTGCAATTCATAAATCGTGAATTTGAAATGAATAAATATGAAAAACAGCATATTATGCGTCCTCAAGATATAGTCATTCTTTTAAAGAAAACCACTCCTGAAGGACGCAATATGAACGGCAAAGAATTGTCGAAATCGTTAGGAATCAGTGCAGCTGAAATTTCCATGGCCATGGAAAGAAACAGGCAAGCCCAATTGGTTGATGATTCCAAAACATACGTTAACGTTTTGGCATTAAAAGAGTTTCTTATTTATGGTATTAAGTATTGTTTCCCTGCTCAACTTGGAAAAATTGTAAGAGGAATACCAACTGCTTCTTCGGCGAGTCCTGTCAATCAAAAGGTTGCCTCTAATGGGAATATCTTTGTTTGGAAAGATTCTTCGGGTTCTATTAGAGGACAAGCGCTTACTCCTCTATTTCCCTCAGCCGTGGAGGCAGCAAAAAAAGACCCCGACTTGTATGCGCTTTTAGTTATTGTGGATACGATCAGAGTTGGGAAAGTCCGTGAACGGCAAGTTGCCATTGATTATTTAGATAAATACCTTCAAAACTATGTCAGAGCTGAGCAATAAAGAAAGGGTACTGAAAATAGCAATCGCTTTGGAAGAGCTAAACTTGAAAAAGGAAATAGCGAAAGCCGATGAGAAAGAGGTTATGGAATATCTAAAAAATGAGTTTTTAACCTTGTGCCAAAGGCCAAACATCCGGGAAGAGGTTGAATGTGCGTTGACTGATAATGACAGGGTTGACTATGTGCTGGAAGTAATGAGGTCTATCTAAGAAGCTGTTTTGTTTTCACATTTAAGGAGAATATAACAGGGCTAGCCAGAAAAAGCTGACGCGCCCTGTTATATTATTCTCAACCAACTTCACCCCCTACCCCACCCTTCGAAGGAGAGGGAGGAGGGGGTGAGGGGGTTATTCAATAACTATCTTCTTCATCACATCCCCTTCTTCCGTGCTAATCTTGACCATATACACACCCTTGGCGACATCCTTGAGCTGGAGCATCGTCTCGGTGTTGTTGACTTCCTCGTCGAGGATAGCCTGGCCCATCAGGTTATACACCGTCACCCGTTGGATCACGGCGTGGTCGCTGACGATCTTCGCGTCGCCGCTCGTCGGGTTGGGATAGAGGCTGACGTTCAGCTCGTTGTTGGCAACAAACTGATTGAGGTTGGTGATAGCGAAGTCTTCCTTTCCTTCTTCTCCTTTACAACGAACCCAGAATGATTCAGAGGTGACTCCACAGAGCGTCGTATCGGATCCCAAGTAGTAGGTCACGGTGTAGTCTCCCTCTTCAGTACCATCGGGATCATGAGTAAAGACCGGTTCTGTAGTGGTGGCTAACAATGATCCGTCCTTATACCATAGGAATGTCCCGTTAAAACTATAGGTGTTTGGTGTGGGAACCACGGTGAGATTGATACTACCATTAGACTTACCACCGCCGCCTCCGTCATCGACATCCTCACAACGAGCATAATGGGAGCCCTGAATAGCGATGCTTTCCAAACCCTCAATGACATCACAGACCTTGAAGCTCTTGGTTTCGGATGGGAAGGTGCCGTAATAGTTGGTGAGCTCTGCGCGATAGTACCAGGTGCCGGCAACATTGAACTTGTCGCCGTCCTCCCAATCTTGGTCAGAGAATTCTGTCCATTCAGTCTCACCGGGTTTCATCACAACGTATTTGCCAGTGTAATTGTATTCTCCTTCTTTTCCTTCTCCTCCTTCAACACCAGAGCCAGCGAAGAGCTGGTATCCAGGAATACCAGGGGCATCCCCCAAGCTGACATTGTCAACACCTGCAAGGTGGATTTTCTCGTAACTTCCATTCACCGTGACGTTATCGCAGGGCATCGTGAAAGTTGCCGTGTTGTTATCTCCTATATTAAATGGCACGTCGGTGTTGTTGGCTTTGATGGTGAGGTTGATCAATAGAAATCCTTCATGATCGTAATTAACAATAACCTCAGAGCCGTAGTCGCCAGTGCTGTCTTTCATGTCAGAGAAGTCGATTCTTGTTTTACTCTCATTCTCTTCCCCATGGTATTCCCAGTTGATTTGAACATCGAATGGTTTTCCAACCCAAGTAGGCGTGATGGTCACGTCGCTTTCGGGCATCGTGAAGGTGATCATGTTGGTCTCCGACGAGGCAGTGATAGTTTCGATCGTTTCTGAACCCGTAACCGTTATTTCACTAAGGGAAGAACAATCGTCGTTATAGAACCTAAAGTTAACCGTTTCGTTAGGCAGATAGATATTTGTATTGCTGCCATTGTCGAGATACATCTCATGCTCAGGACTGTCGGCTGAAGTTACGATCGTGGCTTGGTAACACACGTTGACGGTGATGGATGCCTCGCCGGTACAGTCGGCCTCATTGGTGTAGCTGTAGGTCAGCTCGAACGAGCCCGCTCCCGGGAAGGTGAAGGTGTTGTCGGTGAACTCCACGATGTCACCGGTTTCAGGATCCTCGTAGGAATAGGTGCCGCCTTCCGGATAGGCCAAGAGGGCAAGCGATCCCGTGCTCAAAGCAACGATGGTGTCGTTGGCGGGTTCTACAAAATAGGTCTCGGGAACCTCCGACACGGTAAAGGTAACGGGATCTGTCTCGAACTGGCAAAGGTTGTTCCCGACGGTGTAGGTCACCGTGTAGGAGCCAGCTTGGTCGGTAGAACAGTTAACGATGGTCAACTCGGGTCCTGCAATGTCGGAAAGCTCCATATCGCCCTGATACCATGTCAACGTTCCAGAGCTCAGGTCGAAGTCGGCAGGATCGGGAACTGCGATGAGTGTGATGGTTCCGCCCTCGCAGTAATCGGTCTCGCCCGAGATGGCAATGCTTTCAGGGGCATCATAGACCTCAAAGGTCTTTGTTTCGGATTCGAAAACACCATAATAGTTGGTGAGCTGAACTTTGTATTCCCAGGTGCCAGCAACATTGAAATTGTTGCTGTTCTCCCAATCAGCGGAAGAGTATTCGGTCCAATCGGTAGCCTCGGGGTTCTTCACAAAGTATTGAACCGTGTAATTGGAGTTATCATATTCGTTCACATTGCAACTGGGAACCCCCGGGGCATTTCCCAAGCAGATATCGTCAAGTTCAAGGTTGATCTTCCTGTATTTTCCTTCCACAATAATGGTATGGGTGGGCATCATGAAGGTTGCCGTGTTGTCACCACTTATTGCAAAGTCCACATCATTGTCGCCAGCCGTGATGTCGAGGCTGATCAGGATGAATCCGTCCTCGACAGGGGTAAAATTGAAAGTGAACTCGGAGCCGCAATTACCGTAGCCTGGTCCTGGATCGTAGTCGATGCCCTGATAGTTCATATAATAACTGATGTGGAAATCCTCGGCAGTCCAGTCAGGAGTGATAGTCACGTCATAATCAGGCATCGGGAAGGTGATGTAGTCAATTCCCGAAGAAGCGTAGAAGTGTTCTTCCATTTCTGAACCCGAAACCGTTATTATATCAAGTGTATAACAGTCGTCATTGAAGAACCTGAAGGTAACCGTTTCGTTAGGCAGATAAATATTTGTATTGCTGTCATTGTCGAGATACATCTCGTGCTCAGGACTATCGGCTGAAGTTACGATCGTGGCTTGGTAGCCCACGTTGACGGTGATGGATGTCTCGCCGGTGCAGCCGCCATCATTGGTGTAGCTGTAGGTCAGCTCGAACGAACCCACTCCCGGGAAGGTGAAGGTATTGCCAGTGAGTTCCACGATGTCACCGGTTTCAGGATCCTCGTAGGCATAGGTGCCGCCTTCCGGATAGGCCAAGAGGGCAAGCGATCCCGTGTTCAAAGCAACGATGGTGTCGTTGACGGGTTCTACAAAATAGACTTCGGGGATCTCCGCAATATTGACTGAAATGGGGTCTGTCTCGAACTGGCAAAGGTTGTCCCCAACCATATAGCTCACCGTGTAGGAGCCGGCATGGTCGGTAGAACAGTTGACTATAGTCAACTCAGGTCCTGCGATGTCGGAAAGCTCCATATCGCCCTGATACCATGTAAACGTTCCGGAGCTCAGGTCGAAGTCGGCAGGATCGGGAACTGCGGTGAGTGTGATGGTTCCGCCCTCGCAATAATCGGTCTCGCCCGAGATGGCTATGCTTTCAGGGACATCATAAACCTCAAAGGTCTTCTGCTCGGACTCGAAGGTGCCGTAGTCGTTGGTGAGCGCAACGCAGTAGGTCCAAACGCCTGCCACGTCGAAATTGTTACCATCAGCCCAGTCATCATCGTTGAAGTCGATCCACTCAGTGCTGCCGGGTTTCTTCACTTTGTATGTGTAGCTCGTGTAATATTCAGAGAAGATGTTGAAATCGGGAACGCCCGGGGCTTGCCATTGGCAAAAATTGGAAATGTTGGCGATAGTGATAGTTTGGCATCCTGAACTCACTTCAACATCACAATCAGGCATCGTGAACCAACACTCGCCCGCATTGATTGTTAACGGGATGTCGGATTCACAACTTCCTCGAACGGAAATTCCCACCAGAATGGAGCCCTCGGGAATATAATCAAAATTTAGGTACAAATCGATGCCACAGGCTATTATGGAGAAACCGGTGACGAAGCCGGAGTAATCAATGTGGTGACGGTTGGTCCCCCACCCGGCGACAACGTCAACGTCGTATTCGGGCATTTCAAAGGTGCATTCACCAGAGTAGTCATCGAAGGAGGAGGTCACCATCACGCTATGGTCACCGGTCTTATAGACGGTGATGTCGGTGATGTGCATGCAGTCGTTGGGGGTGCCGTTGACAACGACCGGATCGCCAGGCATGAAGATTGTTTGGGTGCCTGAAAGCGAGAGGGTCCCACCTGTTCCGTCAATCAGGTGAACTTCTCTGCCCACGTTGACGGTTCGCACCTCGCTCTCGTTGGCGCAGCCGTTTTCATCCTCATAATAATATTTCAGGGCATACTGACCCACTTCGGGGAAAGTGAAGGTGTTGCCCGTGATCTCCTCCCATTCACCGCTTGTTCCTGCTGAATTCAGATAGTAGAAGGTGCCGCCTTCCGGGGTGGCCTGCAACTCGATAGATCCTGTAATCATAGCACCGTCTTCAGGTTCCACCCAGGCGACCTCAGGCAGTGGATGCACGGTGACTTCGTAGGGTGCCGACCTATACTGGCAATAGTCATTAGTATAGATCACCATATAGAAGCCGGCATCACCGAGAGAGCAGTCGTTGATGATTAAATACTCCAAAGTTTCTGAATTGAGTGGTTCTCCGTCCTTATACCATTGTATTGATCCACTCGTGCTGCCATCGTCAGGTTGGTACTCTACATTGAGCAGTATATCGTTGTGCTCGCAGTACTCGTTATAGCCACTGATTCCAACGATTTCCGGAGCGGCGACCACCGCAAAGCTCATCTCAGCGGAGACGAAGGTACCGTAACCGTTGGTGAGCTCCACGTAGTAATTCCACGAACCGGCCACATCGAACAGGAAGTCATTATTCCAGTCGTCTTCCGCGAATTCGGTCCATTCGTTACTGCCGGGTTTCTGCACTTTGTAGGTGTAGCTTGTGTAATAATTTGATGAGGTGGCGAAACTGGGAGCGCCCGGAGCTCGCCATTGGCAGAAGTTGTCAAGTTGCGAGAGAGAGATGGGTTCGTAGTAGGAGAACACCGAGACCGCGCAGTCGGGCATCGTGAACGTTATCTGGCCGGGCGAGGTGACCGCTGTTTCTATCAAGGATTCACAGGAACCCTCCACGGCAAAGTCGCATAAGATGTAGTCTTCGACATTCTCGTATTCCACGGTCACATCCTCGCCGCAGATGCCCGTGGGAGGGCAGTTGAGGACGGGACCCGTGGAGCTGGCGGTGATGTCGTACTCATTGGGTGCCCACCCGGCGTCGACGGTCACATAGTAAGTGTTTGCGAAGAAGCTCTCGGCGGGCATC
>JAEEII010000235.1 GCA_016281295.1 Bacteroidales bacterium | reverse complement strand
GATGCCTCTGTGACTGTCCGGGGATACACAATCCTGAGTGGAAACTCCGCCTATAAATCCTCCATCATCAGCCGTGACCTGACGCCGACGAAGATCCAGGATACTTGGGAGAAGATGCGTCCGGAGAACAGATACGGGCAGATGACCTATGAGGAGCGCCTCGCTTTTGCCACGTCTGATGAAGGAAAGGATTATCTGTTCCCGTTGGGTTTAACCTTGGATGGGAAGAGATATGAGACGAAAGCTTCCGGCGGAGCAGTGAAGGCCTTTCATGAAGAGAGCAGAGCGATTGAGCGAACCCATTCGCCGGAAGAGTCTGGCAATATCTTTCGGACTGCCTTCCTTCTGTTCGTCGGGCAAGTCGATGCCGCTACCACCTTCGCACAAAACTGCGGAGGCGGCGGATCCGCCCCCGATCAAAACTGGGGTCGTGACAAAAACGAGGATGACATTCTCTGGGCCCGCCGCTGCTTCCGCAAGGCTCGGGAGATGGTTACTACGCCGGTGATAAGGTGGGGAAGAAGGCGATGAGCCTAAATAACGTGTTGAACTGCCAGGATATTCTTGGCAGTTCATTGTTTATCAGTGGTCGTTTCCAAAATGGAAAGAACCACGACTGTTTCCATTTTGGAAATAGTCGGTCTTAAAAGTACGGAAGGCCACTTTTAATGTATTATCGCTTTTCTATCATCATACGTATTTGACAATAAAATGTCATATTATGCTATTGTCATGAATTAATTTGCTATCTTTACAAGAACGAAAGCAAATCATACATAATACATTTTTTGATGGAAGAGAATCCAAACCTCAACCGTATCAAGGTGGCTCTTGTTGAGCGACAAAAAACCAGTAAATGGTTGGCAGAGCAGATGGATAAGTCCGATACCACGGTGTCAAGATGGGTGTCTAATCGCATTCAACCGTCAGTTGAACAGCTTTTTGAGATTGCTCGTCTTCTCGACATGGATGTAAAGGATCTTCTGAACTCTAATAATAGACACGTAAGATGAACAAGCAACAGCTCGCAAGTAAAATCTGGGCTTCGGCCAACAAGATGCGCTCCAAGATAGAGGCCAATGAATACAAGGACTATATCCTGGGCTTCATCTTCTATAAATTCCTCTCTGACCAGGAGGAGGCGATGTTGCGCAAAGATGGATGGTCAGATACTGACATCGAACAGGAACTCGTTGAGTCAGACCTGGAGAACAAAGTATATGTCCAGAGAAAACTTGGATACTTTATCTGCAATCATTACCTCTTTTCAGCTTGGATAAAGCCTGGAGCAAGTTTTGACGCTTCTATTGTTACAGATGCACTCAATGCCTTTGAACGCAATATCTATGAAACACACCACCGTGTTTTCGACAAGATATTCGACACTCTTAGCACTGGCCTTTCAAAGCTCGGTGAAACGAATGGTGCCCGTACAAAAGCAATTCTCGAACTGCTCAAACTTATAAAAGACATCCCTACTGACGAAAATCAGGGCTACGATGTGCTCGGCTTCATCTACGAGTATCTTATCAGCAACTTTGCCGCAAATGCCGGAAAGAAGGCCGGCGAGTTCTACACCCCACATGAGGTAGCTATGCTCATGGCGGAAATTGTCTCCTATCATCTCCGCAGCAAAAGCAATATCGAAATATACGACCCCACCTCTGGCTCAGGCTCCCTGCTCATTAACATCGGTAAAGCCGCATCCAAACATCTACGTAGCCGGGACAATATTAAATACTACGCTCAGGAACTAAAGGAAAACACATACAATCTTACCCGTATGAACCTTGTTATGCGTGGAATCAAACCCGCAAACATCCAGGTCCGTTGCGGCGACACCCTTGATAAAGACTGGCCATGGTTTGATGACAAAGATCCTCTACGTACATATAATCCACTTTATGTGGATGCCGTAGTTAGCAATCCTCCCTATTCCCAGCAATGGGACAACAGCAATAAGGATACTGATGCTCGCTACGCAGACTTTGGCGTCGCGCCAAAAGGCAAGGCTGATTATGCGTTCCTTCTTCATGACCTTTACCATATCAAGCCCGATGGTATCATGACTATAGTTCTTCCTCACGGGGTACTGTTCCGTGGCAAAGAAGAAGGCGAGATACGTAAGAACCTTATCGAAAAGAACCATATTGATGCTATCATCGGACTTCCGGCAAACATCTTTTTCGGGACCGGTATTCCGACCATTATTATGGTCCTGCGCCAAAAGAGACAGAATACAGATGTGCTCTTCATCGATGGCTCCAGGCTTTCTGTGAAAGTAGGCAAGCGTAACAAACTCACTGCTTCCGATATTCGTCGCATAGCTGACACGTTCATTGAACGCAATCCCTCAGACAAGACCTTCGCGCGTGTCGTCACCCGTCAGGAAATCCGCGACAACGGTTACAATCTGAACATCCCTCGCTACATAGAATCGGCAGATGTCCCGGAGACTTGGGACCTTTATTCCACTATGTTCGGAGGCATTCCAAAAACCGAGATTGCTTTATTACATGAGTATTGGAAAGCCTTTCCGGGTCTCGAGAATGCTCTCTACAATCCTTCTGAAACACCATACACCTCAATGTCTGTGGAGGACATTCGTTTTGCAATCGAAGGACACGATTCGGTTAAAGCATTTGAGAAATCTTTTGCAGAAGCATTCGGGACATTCAACACATACTTACATGGCCATTTGATTGACGGGATGCTTTCACTTAATATTGCCGGAGAAGAAGAGGCTGTTACAAAGCATATCTTCGAGCGCCTGCAGAGTATCCCTCTTGTGGACAAATACGAAGCATATCAACTCTTTGCCAGTAAATGGGAAGAGATATCTCAGGATCTGGAAATTATACAAACAGAGGGATTCCAGACCACCAAGCAGGTAGATGCGAACATGGTCATCAAGAAGAAGGGAGACAAGGAAGAAGAAGTTCAGGATGGATGGAAAGGCCACGTTCTCCCGTTTGAACTTGTTCAACCCATCTTCCTGAAATACGACTGGGAGCGAATACAGAAAATGAAGGAGGATCTTGAAAAGACTGCTTCAGAGATTGATGCCGCGGTTGAAGAATTTGAAGATGATGAGAAAGAAATGATTTCTGATGATGACGGCAAGATATCACCCAAGGAGGCTCAGAAAAAACTCGATTCTTTGCGCCAGGAAATAGACTCCCCAGAAATTCATGCACTCCATGATTATTCTTGCCTCCAGTCGAAACCGGAGAAATTGTCATTCGTCGAGCGTCACCCGGAAGTCAATTGGGACGAAATGAACGCCGAAACCAATGGCACCTACAAGGCAAAAACCGTTGCCCTGAGAATCAGCGATCTTGTTGACGGTTATCCTTTCCCGGCAGGTTCTTTCGAGAGCAAACTACTTCATCTTACGAGTCTTTTTGAAAACGCAGCCTCGCTCCGTCAAGGCATCAAGCGAGGTGAAGCGAATATGCACGAGGAAACCAAACGGATTATTGAGCATCAACTTTCCGATGCCAACGTCCTGGAACTACTGGAAGTCAAATGGATTGATGGTCTATGCCAATGCATTAACGAACTCCCTCAATCTATAATTGACTCGCTCGTACAAAAAGTTGTCTCTCTGGACAAGAAGTATGCAGTCACCCTTGTGGACGTTGAGAAAGATATTCGTTCCGCATCTAACGAACTCCACGACATGATTGACGAGCTCATCGGAGATGAATACAACATGAAGGCACTTAAAGAGTTCCAGAAAACGCTCAAAGAATTATAGGCTATGGCACAGAAGAAGAAAATCCCGGAAATACGTTTCAAAGAATTCACTGATAGCTGGAGCGATCAGCCTCTTTCCTATTACCTTGCCGTCTCCGAGGAAAAGAACTCGGCGAATCAATATGACAAATACGATATTTACTCAGTATCACGCGAGTATGGCGTGATTAACCAGATTGAATATCAAGGCAAATCATTCGCTGGTGCTTCTCTTTTGAATTATCGTGTAGTAAACCCGAACGAGGTTGTTTATACAAAATCACCGCTTCGCGCTCAGCCATATGGAATCATTAAGACCAACAAGTCAGATAGTGGTATAGTCTCTGCTCTTTATGGAGTCTTCAAGCCAAATGAAGAAGTTGATCCCATTTTTGTCCAGACTTATTTTGAGCTTGATTCGAGACTAAACGAGTATTTGCGTCCCTTGGTCAACAAGGGTGCAAAGAATACCCTGCTTATAAGTGACGAAGATTCTATCTCCGGAAATGTGAGCTTCCCCAAAAAAGAAGAGCAGGAGAAGATGGTGAAGTTGTTCAACGCCATCGACAAACTCATACGCAAGCTGGAGGAAAAGCTTGAGAAGCTTAAAAATATCAAGCAATCACTTCTAAATCAGATGTTTACAGATGTGAATAGGGGGGGTGGATTCCGAGGATTAGATTCGCAGGATTCAACGGAAACTGGGAAATGATAACACTGGGTGACATAAGCCATTATATTGATCGTAAGGCGCCTTCGAATTCAAATGCTCCCGTTATGATGATTACTGCATCTCACGGGTTCATTGAACAAAGTGAAAGATATTCTTCGGATAATGCTGGGCAAAGTCTTTCTAACTATACCCTATTAAAAGAAGGAGAGTTGGCATATAATCATGGCTTTTCTAAGCTCAGAAACTTTGGTAGTATCTTTGACCTCAGGGTATCTGAGGCTCGTGTACCATTTGTATACCACTGCTTTTCCTTACCTGATGACAACCCCATGTTTTATTCCTACTATCTCAATAGCGGGCTATTTGCACGGAATCTCCGTAAAATGGTAACATCCACAGCAAGGATGGATGGTCTTCTTAATATTTCGTATGAAACTTTTATGGAATTGCCTTGCGCGAGACCTACTAAAGATGAGCAAGCAGAGTTGTCTGATTTCTTTTGCACCATTGAAAAGTTCTCGAATGAAACAGATGCAAAACTCGTAGAGATTCGCAAGATGAAGCAAGCATTGCTTAACAAGATGTTTGTTAATTAATTTTTTTAAACCATGCCACTTTTTCCCACATCGTTCTCTATAGAAAAAGCTTTTGAAGATGCCGTAATAGAGCGTCTTATAGCCTATGGCTGGGAGGAGAACATCCTGGAATACAAGACCGAAGCCGAGTTGCTGGATAACTGGGCGGCAATTCTCTTTGAGAATAATCGCGATATTGATCGTCTTGGTGACTACCCTCTCACTGATGGAGAGAAGCGCCAACTCATTGACCAGGTCAATATGCTTCGCACTCCCAACAGCATCAACTCGCTCATCAATGGTAAAAACATAATCATCACGCGAGATAATCCGGAGGATGTCGCACACTGCGGCAAGGAGGTTTCACTCAAGATATATGACCGCCAGGAGATTGCTGCCGGTCAAAGTCGTTACCAGATTGTACGACAGCCGTATTTCAACACTGCAATCCCACTTGCTTCAGATCGTCGTGGAGACCTTACGCTGCTCATTAATGGAATGCCGCTCATCCATATAGAGCTCAAAAAAAGCGGCATCCCTGTAAGTCAGGCGACCAACCAGATTGAGAAATACGCTCACGAAGGCATCTTTAGCAAAGGGCTCTTCTCCATGACCCAGATATTTGTGGCCATGAATCCGGCTGAGACTCTGTACTTTGCCAATCCTGGCCCTGATGGGCGCTTCAATAAGGACTACTTTTTCCATTGGGCAGACTTCAACAACGAGCCAATAAACCAGTGGTATGAAATCTGCGAGAAACTCCTGTCTATTCCTATGGCCCACCAACTCATAGGTTTTTACACCGTGGCGGACAACACAGACGGGAGCCTCAAGGTAATGCGCTCTTACCAGTATTACGCGGCGAATGCCATTAGCCAGCGTGTACAGCGGATGCACTGGGACGATGTAGACATTCACGGTGGCTACATTTGGCACACTACGGGTTCCGGTAAGACACTCACCAGCTTCAAGAGTGCCCAGCTCATAGCGCAAAGTAATGATGCTGATAAGGTAGTTTTCCTGATGGACCGTATAGAGTTGGGGACACAGGCCTTCCGCGAGTACAGCGGTTTCGCTGACGATGCTGAAACAGTTAACGACACTCTCAACACACATGTGCTGATCTCGAAACTCAAAAGTAACGACCCTACTGAAGTTCTCATCGTCACCTCAATTCAGAAGATGAGCAACATCAAAGAGGAAGAGGTCAGTTACAGGAATGCCATTCAGCAGATCCAGCGCAAACGCCTTGTCTTTATCATTGATGAATGCCACCGTTCCACCTTCGGTGAAATGCTTCTGACCATCAAGAACACCTTCCCCAAGGCGGTATTCTTTGGCTTCACAGGAACTCCAATCCACGATGAGAATCAGCGTAAACACAACACCACGGCAACGGTCTTCGGCAGTGAATTGCATCGATACTCGATTGCTGACGGCATCCGCGACAAGAATGTATTGGGGTTTGACCCGGTAAAGGTCCTGGTTTATAAAGACCGAGACCTCCGGATGAGCGTTGCTCTCGACAAAGCCCACACTGAATCAGAAGAGGAGATTTGGGGCAACGAAGAAAAAGAGCGGGTATTCACCAAATATATGGAAGAAGTCCCGATGTCTGGATATGTCAACGATGATGGCCGTCGAGTAAGCGGTATCGAAGATTTTGTCCCCTCATCTCAATACGAGAATGACAATTATCGCCTGAGGGTGGCTGAAGATATTGCGGAAAACTGGAGAACCCTCAGTCACGGAGGTAAATTCCACGCAATTCTGGCCACAAGCAGTATTTCTGATGCAATTCTTTACTATAACATCTTCAGCGACAATTTCCCGGAGCTGAAAGTCACCACGTTGTACGATAACAGCATTGACAATGAAGGCGACCCGGCTGTGGCCAAGGAGGAGGCAACAATTGCTGTTTTAGCCGCATACAATGCCCGTTACGGCATGAGCTTCAACATGGCCCGCTATCAGTCCTACAAGAAAGATGTTGCCGCCCGCCTCGCCCATAAGGAACCATACCTGGGTCTTGAGAACGTACCTGAAAAGCAGCTCGACCTTTTGATTGTCGTCAACCAGATGTTGACTGGCTACGACTCTAAATGGATTAATACGCTTTACCTCGACAAAGAGCTGCAGTATGAAGGTGTAATCCAGGCCTTCTCTCGCACCAATCGTCTTTTCGGCCCAGATAAGCCATTTGGTAATATCCGCTACTATAAGCGTCCCCACACGATGGAGCGACATATAGAAGAGGCTTTCAATCTTTACTCCGGAAACCGTCCTTTCGGAATCTTTGCAGACAAGTTGGAAACCAACCTTCTTGCCATGAATGCCAAGTATCTGGAGATTCGTGATCTGTTTGACGCTTGCGGCGAAGGAAACTTCGAACACCTCCCCGGCAGCATCGAGGAAAGAGCGATGTTCGCCAAACTGTATAAACAGTTCAACGACAGTTATGAGGCAGCCCGTATCCAAGGATTCACCTGGGATAAGACCAATTATAGTTTTTCTCATGCAGACGGGACCTCAAGCACAGTCCAAATAGCTCTCAGTGAGACAATCTACCTAATCCTTGCACTACGTTACAAAGAACTCTTCTCCAGTGGTGGCGGTGGGGATGAACGCGAAGTCGAGCTTCCTTACGAGATCGACACTTACCTCACCGAAATCAATACAGACCGTATTGACGCAGATTACATGCAATCACGTTTTGAGAAGTACACTCGTCTTCTCAATTCTGGAGCCTCTCAGGAAGACATCTACAGAGCCCTTGGAGAATTGCATAAATCATTCGCCACATTGACGGCTCTTGAACAGCGTTTCGCAGCGCAGATTCTTCACGATGTCGAATCCGGTTCTCTTCTGCTCCAGAAAGGCAAGACACTTCGCGAGTATCTTACCCAGTATATGGAGCGAGAGAAAAACGATCGCATTCATTTATTTGCTCTTCAGATGGGCGTCAACGAGGATGCGCTTCGTTCAATATATGATTCTCATCCTACTCCAAGCGACCTCAATGAGTTTGGACGTTTCGATGCCCTGGAAGATAGCGTGGACCGTGCCAAAGCACGTGCTTTCATTGAACGCTGGAAAGGAGAGGCTGTCCCGGCAAGGAAACTGAGTGCAGAAATAGATTCATTCCTCCGTCGCTTCCTTTTTGGCACAGACGATAGCACTTTCTCGGCCTCGGCGCTTGCCACGAGCAACCCTACGGCAACGACAACAGTCAATATTGGCACTAACATCGAACATGCCGATACCATTATTGTGCGTAATGAGACTCAAGAATAATGCAGAACTTCGGCCCAGTAAATATTCAAACTAACATCGAACATGCAGAATTGGTCGATGTCACCAATAAAACCATCAGTCATAGTTTAAACATAGCAATTGCCGAAGACAAATCACAACTCGCCCCATCCTCTCCCTTCTCCGAGAACCAAGCTCGCAAGCCAGCACCGAAGGGCAGTTCGGCCATCCAGCTAAAGGACTTCAAGGGAAACAAGATTGGCTTCCTCCGTGTTATCAAGGCCTTGCACAAGGAGGGGTTCTTTGAGACATTGGACGGCGGCCGCCCCACCGAGGACGAAGTCTACGCCGCCTTCGGTATTGCCGTAAATGAAGGCCTGGACGACTTCTCCGCCCAACTATCGGCATACCGAAAGGACAACACCCCGGAGACCCGCTGTGAAGTATTTGACCGGCTAAAGAAAATTTACGAAGAGTACGAGCAGGACATCGACAATAAAAAGAAAGAAAAGCAATAATTAAGAAACAACATATCCACGATGAGCAAAGTTTTAAAACCCGATGACGCCATTAAGGCCGTATATGAAGATAAATTCCAGTTATTTTTGCAGAATATTGGAGTTTATGATAGAGTTGTGTCCGGAACTGAAAAATGTAAGTTTTGCGGGCAGCCTGTCACTATGGACAACATTGCTTCTGTTTTTCCGGAAAGCGGAACAATTAAATTTGTCTGTGACAATCCTGAGTGTTTTTGCAAGATGAATAACTACTTTAATGAAAAGTAATGATAAACGTTTATATCATCTTTCCTGTAAGCATCTTATGTTTAGCTGCAGGTAGTGGAATAGCTTGGCATATCTTTACTCATCCCGAGATATTAGATAAGTGGGCGTCCATTTTTTATCGGTTGTTCAAGGCAATATATAAGGGTGCCGACAAACGATTTGTAAAGTATAATATCCAATCCACCATCAATGGTTATATCGCTAAACTGAACAAGGATGTTCCCAATCTTGATGCACAAAGGATTAGTATTGATTGGATTGACGAAGATATAACACCTGAAGCCTTTTTAAAATCTGGAACTCTTGTACTCCGGATGCACAAGAGTATTAACCAGAATCGGAACATCGTCAATGCCACGTATACATATGTGTCTCACGAAGTACTAAAGAAAGCGAAGACATATTTGGCGCCACACCAAAAAGAAGCAATTGACTTATTCGTTTCATATAAAGCCCTTCAAAAGGCAGGGCACGATATTATGGACGCCTTTGTTCAAGCATATCTTCGAAATGGGCTTGAGAAAGACTCCATTGATAAGCTGTATGCTAAATTTGAGAAGATTGATACTGGCGGGCTCTTCTTCCCTGTATTTATAACAGAAATGACATTCCTCGGCGAAAAGATCTTTGGGAAAGGCGTGAATCGAAATAAGATATATAAAGAAGTGGACGATCTTGTTTCGTTCCTGTTAACTCTCGCCAATCGTAAGACAGGAGAGTACTCAACCTTGGAGCATGGGGGCGAGTATTCGAAGTTTGCTATTCGAATTGTAGGCAAACAATATAAGATTGAAGAGGAAGGGAAGCGAATCTATGTCAATAATATTCGGCAGATTACGCAACCTATCGAAACTCTATACCTCATAGGAAACTCATACAACCAAAAATTCATCGATGAAGTTTCAGCAGACTTGATTGAGGATGATGTTTGGGAGGTTTTCCACAGAGTCGTGACCAATGCTAAGTTGAGGACTAGCGAAGGAGAAGAATTCGATGTGAACAATTATATCACGACTTTAAGAAAGAAATCTGTAACGATTGTTACAAGAAAATAATAGAAGGATTAATGTCACTGTAGGACAGATTTAGTTTTGCTTGATATCGGCAACATTGCCCCATAAGTCGGCAAAAAATCGGCAAAAATTGAGACACAAAAAGAGCTAACCGCTGAATATCAGCAAGTTAGCTCTTTCTAAGGTGCCCCGGGCGGGACTCGAACCCGCACGGCCTTTTCGGGCCAAGGGATTTTCATACCACTATGGCTTTCGCCACCAGTCTCTGTTTGTGGTCCGGACTATTCCTTCACCGTGGATCGGAGATCTTTAGGTGTGTCGTGT
>JAEEII010000234.1 GCA_016281295.1 Bacteroidales bacterium | reverse complement strand
TGTCCAAGCCGCAATAGAGGAGGATCAGACCTTCGAGTTGCGGATCACCAATTGGTTTGACGCTGAGAGCCGACAGCTGCAAGTGGAGGCTACCGCAATGGCTTTGGCTGAGTTGAATGGAAATTATTCCGTCACGGTATGTCTGGTAGAGGATCATATCATTGGATGGCAGACGACACCTGGTGGTGTGAATCAGGAATATGACTTCCGCAATGTGTTCCGTGGCACTCTGAATGGTGCGCAAGGTCAGTCGTTGTGCAATGGACCGTGTGTTGAGGGGGAAAGATATACCGTCAATGTCACGGGTGCTTTGGATGCGTCCTATAACGCTGATGAGTGCTATCTCTTGGTCTATATCGCCGACATGAATCAAGGCGGTAAGATTATGCAGACGGCCATGAAAAAGATCAACTAGTCTTACTTGAGAGAAAAACGTCGTGCCAGCGGCACGATATCTCATGAAGAGGATGGCTTTTTTAGTCATCCTCTTTTGTTTTTTAGAATAATGAAATTTTTTTCGTCAAAACACTTGTATATTTTAAAAATATACCTTATCTTTGCAGCATCATTTTAAAAACACTTTTTTATTAACCCATAAAACAATTTAAACATGAGGTATTGTGACCCACGTTACGACGTGACATTCAAAAAAGTCTTCGGACAACATGCGGAGCTGTTGCTCAGTTTCCTGAACGCCATGCTCCCCCTGAAAGGTGACCAAGTGATTGAGAGCATCGAGTATCTAACCCCCGAGATGATCCCGGAAATCCCCAACGTAAAGTTCTCCGTTGTGGATGTACAATGCAAAGACAAAGCCGGGCGCAAGTTCGTTGTTGAGATGCAGATGGTGTGGAGCGAGGAATTCAAGTCGCGCGTCTTGTTCAACGCCTCCAAAGCATACGTTTCACAGCTGGAAAAAGGAAAGGAATATAAGATTCTTCAGCCTGTCTATTCCCTCAATATCGTGAACGATGTCTTCGAGACGGATCTGCCCAAGGACGAATACTACCATTATTACCAACTCGTCCACGACAAACATTCGGACAAAATAATTGAGGGTCTCCACATCGCCTTTGTCGAGCTGCCCAAGTTCAAACCCCAAAACGAAGAAGAGACCAAGATGCGCGACCTGTGGCTTCGCTTCCTCACGGAAATCAACGGGGCAACCAAAACAGTCCCGCCAGAGTTGATTGAAAACCCCTTGACAAACAAGGCGGTTGCCCTGATGGAAGAGGCTGGCATGACCGAAGGGGAACGCTATGCCTACTACAAGAATATCGATAACGTTTGGGTTGAACAGGCCATCATGCGTACTTGTAAAGCCAAAGGCCTCGCCGAAGGTCGAGCAGAAGGAAGAGCAGAAGGAAGAGCAGAAGGAAGAGCAGAAGGAAGAGCGGAAGGTCGAGCAGAAGGTCGGGCGGAAGGAGAAAAAATCGGGCTGGAGAAAGGAGAAAAAATCGGACTGGAGAAAGGGAAAGAACTTGGTATAGCGGAAGAAAAACAAGAAACTGCCCGTAAAATGCTTGATTTGGGTATAGATAAGGAGACCATCTGGAAAGTCACAGGACTAACCGAAACAGATTTAGCGAGTTAGTCTGTTCGGTGAATGTAGCGAATTATATGGATTCTTAGTCACTTCCGTGACGGTGACCTTATTGCCATCAACGCGAAACTTCACTTCATAATCTCCGAATGTCATGCCGTAAACTCGGTTGGGGTCATCTTGGTATTGAGGCCTCGGATCATGGGCGAGGATGGCGATAAGGCTCTCTTGTTGTCTCTCGGGGATTCCTAACCGTAGCTCTTCGGGGAATTCCACCTCCAGCAGGTGATTCGCTGGCTTGCCGGCAAACCCGCTGACGGCATCGGGATGGCTGTCGGTATAGACGATGTAAGGCTTGATGTCGAAAATAGGAGTGCCGTCCATGAGGTCGGCGCCGCTGACATGCAGCACCGGTCCGAGCTTCGCGTCTATCTCGACCCGCTCCAGCTTCACTGAGGAGAGCCCGATGGGATTAGGCCGGAAAGGCGATCGCGTGGCGAAGACCCCTTTGCGTACGTTGCCACCGAGTCGTGGAGGCCTTACCGTGGGTGACCAAGTGTCTCGTTTCGCTTCGGAGAACTCCCAGATCAGCCAAAGATGTGAGAACTCCTCCAAGCCTCGGAACGCCTCTGGGTTTCGGTATTCCGGTTCGAAAATGATGGTCCCTTGTAGCGTCTCTACGATGCCGCTCTGTCGTGGAATGCCGAATTTGGTTGGGAACTCGGTGTGGATGTGGGCGATGATTTTCATGTCCGCAAAAGTACATTTTTTTGGAATGGTTCTTGCAATTTAAAATCTATTTGTATTTTTGCACTTTGATACTAAAAATAATTTGACATGAAAAGATTGTTTCTGTTATTCCTGCTCCTGACAGGAATCATGCAAGTCCATGCTCAGACTCCTTATTGCTGTGTCACCAAAGGGGCAGAGCTGACCTACACCGACTATGACGCCAAAGGCAAGGAGACGGGTACCACCACGACTGTTTATAAGGACGTGAAAATGATCAGCGACATGGATTACGACATTGTCATGGAAACCACCGTGAATGCGGGGGGCACCGTGACCACCGTGGAAACGGGCATGGAGGTTCGTAATGGAAGCGCCATGATTTCGATGGGCCAAGGAAACATCGACCTCACCGCCACGGATCCTGAATTGTTGCGTATCCCCAACAAACTCGCCGTTGGATACAAGTTGCCTTTGGGTGAGATGATCGTTGACCTCGGTGGCTTCCGTGTGAAAAACACCATCACCGAGAATGAAATCGTTAATCGTGAAGAAATCACTACCCCAGCCGGCACTTTCAAGTGCTATGTGCTGAAGCAAACCTCTGAAGGACGTGTGATGGGTATCAAGAACGAGACTACCTTGAAGGTGTGGTATGCCCGTGGTATCGGTCAAGTCAAGATGGAGACCTATTCAAAAGGTGAACTGTTCAGCACCAGCGTGTTGACTTCCCTGAAAAAGTAACTCAAAGCTATGTTCAACCTTGAAAATGTGAAGACCATGAAAAAACTATTCGTGTTATTAACCATGCTGTTTGCCGTGGCTGTGATCCCGGCTCATGCTCAGTTGGGCGGCATCATCGGAAGAGCCGTCTCCAAGGGAGTTGAAAAAGTCGTTCAGAAAGAAGCGGACAAGCAGGCCGAGAAGATTGCGAAGTCCATCGAGGAGGAAGCCGAGAAACAAGCTGAAAAACAAGCCGCTAAACTCGACTCCATCAACCAAGCCGTTCAAGAGGCCAACGATGCGCTGAACGAAGAGCAAGAACAACTCGAAAAGGAACAACAGGCTGCCAAGGACAAAAACGCTGGAAAGAAAACCACGGTTGACACCTCGAAATACGATGCCGTCAACAAGGAACGCAAGGCAGCTAACGCCAAACTCTCATTCGACAAGTGGGATTATTAAGGTTAGAGTAAAGCCTGCGATAGCCACCTCTCAACTCTCAACTACAAATTGCAGTGTGCTTCGGCTGCTCTGTTTGAGATAAACCTTCTTTCCTTCGAGGAAGCGGTCACCTGTGGTGTAGGAGTAGTCGTAGTGACGGATGGTAAAGAGGGTCAAGCCCTTGTTATATTTCACTTGGAAGGTCTCGCGCAGTAATGCGACGAGGCCTTTCAGTTTTTCGTCGTCATGGTCGAAACAGAAGGAGAGCATCAAAGCGGAGGTTTGGATTACGTTGGCGTGGATGTTCAACTCGTCGCAAGCGGCGAAGATGAGCCTCAGGTTGTGTTCGTTCATGAAAGAATAGTCGCGGGGTGAGATGGAGACCAGGGTCTGGTTGTCCTTGACGATATAGGAAGGGATCTTCTCTGTTTTTGTATCCGGCTTGCCGTCGATGACGGAAGGTTCATGGTCAGGGTTGAGGAACGACTGTACCTTGAGAGGGATGTTTTTGTTTTGCAGTGGCTTGATAGTCTTGGGATGGATGATGCTGGCTCCATAAAAGGCCAGCTCGATGGCTTCGGAATAAGTGATGTGGGGAAGCTGGACTGTCTCTTTAAACCGTTTCGGGTCGGCGTTGAGCAGCCCGTCCACGTCTTTCCAGATGGTGACTTCCTCGGCGTCGAGGCAGTTGGCGAAGATGGCGGCAGTGTAATCGGATCCCTCGCGGCCAAGCGTGGTGGAGTGTTTGATGCATTCAAAGCCTTCCTCGGAACGTTTGGTTTCGCCAGTACTCCCGATGAAACCTTGCGTGATGCACACCACACCTTGGAAGTGCTCCTCGTTTAGCTTGCTGATTCTGAGTCGTGTCTCATCCCAGTCGATGTTGGCGGCTCGAAAGGTCTCGTCGGTGATGACATATTTCCGTGCGTCCAGCCAGCGGCATGGCACGTCGCAGTGGTTCAGGTATTCCTGGATGATGGTGGTGGAGATCAGCTCGCCGTAACTCACGGTCTGGTCGTATTGGTAGTCGTAAGGCTGTTGGGTGTTTTGCAGCTTTTCCCAAAGCTCTATGAACAGCTCCGAGATGGACTCAATCACGGGGTGCTCATGGTTTTGGTCAAAGAGGTCAAGGATAATCCTCTCGTGATAACTCATCACTTCAGAAAGGGCGTCAATACCCAGTTCTCCTTCCTGTTCGCGGAAGTCTTTCAGCACTTTCTCTAACATGTTGGTGGTCTTGCCCATGGCTGAGACCACCAGGAAGATGTCCTCGTTTTTATGTTGTGCTACGATGTTCTTAAGGTTACGTACGGCATCAGCGTCCTTCACGGAGGCCCCGCCGAATTTATAGATTTTTTTGATCATTGTATTTCCTGTTGAAGCGGTGCAAATTTATAAAAAATTGTTGTTCCAATTTCTTGCTTACGGGAAGGATGATTTTCTTTTTTCCTTATTTTTGCATCTTTAAACAATTAAGGTATGGCCAAGACAAATACAGCCGACATTGGCTTTGAAGACAAGATATGGAAAGCAGCTGACCTGCTGCGCGGTTCCATCGACGCGGCAGAGTATAAAAACGTGGTGCTAGGCCTCATCTTCTTGAAATACATCTCCGACTGTTTCGACGTGAAACACCAACAACTGGTCGATGAAGGTGATGGCTTCGAGGAGGATAAGGATGAATATGTGTCCGAAAACATCTTCTACGTGCCAGAAGATGCCCGCTGGAGCGTCATTGCCGAAGCGGCTCACACTCCAGAGATTGGCAAGGTCATCGACAATGCCATGATGGAAATTGAGAAAGAGAACAACCGCCTGAAAGGTATCCTGCCCAAAAACTTCGCCCGTCCGGAATTGGACAAGCGCCGCTTGGGTGATGTGGTCGATCTCTTCACCAACACCATCGAGCTGGGCAAACAGGAAGAGAACAAAGACCTTTTAGGTCGTACATACGAATACTGCCTCTCCAAGTTCGCCTCGCTCGAAGGCAAGAACGCTGGAGAATTCTACACGCCCAGTTGCATCGTCCGAACTATTGTGGCGGTGCTGCAGCCTTACAAAGGCCGCTGCTACGACCCAGCCATGGGAAGCGGTGGCATGTTTGTCCAGAGTGCCGACTTCGTTCGCCATCATCAAGGCGACATCAAGAACCTGAGTATCTTCGGTCAGGAAATCAACGCCA
>JAEEII010000233.1 GCA_016281295.1 Bacteroidales bacterium | reverse complement strand
TGAGGGGCTTGAGGTCCTTGGCGTATGGCAGGATGATCGAGCCGCGGTTGTACATCTTCAGCTGGCAGTTGGTGTTGTTCACGGCTTTCTGACCGTTTATCAGCACATACTTGGCGAGCAGGTTGGTGGCTTTCGAGGGTTTCACTCCTGCGAGTATCAGCACGGCATGGTCGGTGTTCTGGATGTTCACAGAGCCTTCGTCGGCGAAGGGCGTCGACGAGGTGATGATGTAGTCGACGTCATCAGTCAGCGTGACAGCCGTTGTCACCTGTTCTACGGTCTCTTTCGTATTCGTGGCCCACAGCTGTGCCGACAGCAGTGCCAAGACCATTGTGATGCATCTCTTGATTCTTTTCATACTTGGAATAAAGTTAATAGTTAGTTCTCAGATATTCTGTTGCAAAGGTACGATTTTTTTTTCAAATACAATGCATTCGTTGCAAAAAAATGGCAAAACAGGGAGTGATTTACTTGGCACGTGCCGGAACGCCGTGTTGTTGCAGTTGACAGTCCGTTGCCGTAATCTTGTGGAAATGTTTGGAGGAATGCGAGAAAAACAGTATCTTTGTACCCGAAAAGACGAAGAGACATGATGAAACAAATAATCACAGCAAATAAAACGCCCCGCGCAATAACGGTTATTGGTTATTGTTTGTTGGTTATTGTCCTCGCTATTGTCCTCTCCGCTTGCACGGGAGGCGATGGAGTGCAGAGGCGCGCACAGCTGGAGGAGCTGGAGCGGCAGAACCGTGCCGACTCCGTGATGACCAACGACTCGCTGGCCGATCGCCTCGTGAAGTACTTCGACCGCCACGGCACTCCCAACGAGCGCATGCGTGCCCACTATATCCTCGGACGGACGTATGCCGATATGGGTGAGGCACCACAAGCACTAGAAGAATATCATACAGCAATAGAATGTGCTGACACTACAGCAAATGACTGCAATTACCATACCTTAAGCCGAGTCTATTCACAGATGGCTTCGGTCTTCCATCAGCAAAACTTGCCACAAGATGAGCTGAAGGCACTTGCAAGATTCATACATTACATACAAGTTCAGGGCGACACATTACAGGCGCTCAGATACCAGGCATTACTCATCAAGCCATACTATCTCCTCGGTGAAAAGGATACAGTGCTAAGCATTATTGCCAGATTGAACGAACAGTTGGAGAATAGAGGATACCATACGGATGCTGTGAGGAATCTCGGTACAGCCATTCATATCTATACTGAGCGAGGTCAGCTTGCAGAGGCAGGACGGTTGCTTGAAACGTACGAGCGCGAATCTGGAATGTTTGATTCCATGGGGAACATCGTCAGAGGGGCAGAGGGACACTATTGGGTGAAAGGCAACTACGAACTGAGCATCAATCAGATTGACTCAGCAGAGTACTATTTCCGAAAGGCCATTCAGTATGGCAATATAGATGCAGTTTCAAACGCATACAAGGGAATGATTGCAGTCTACAGGCACAAGCAGAATTTGGACTCTGTCGTCTACTACTCACATCTCAATGAGGTAATCTTAGATTCCCTGCACAACCGCATGCAGACTGATGCTATCCATCAGGCCGCGTCACTCTACGATTATACCCGCAGCCTCAAATTAGCCGAGCAAGAAGCAAGGAAAAGACGGGAAACGCAGATTTTGTCGTTTGTTCTCCTTTTCACCGCTGCTCTTGTCTTAGCTGTTCAGTTCCGTCGTTATCGGAGAAAGTTGAAAGAAAGGCAGGTAAAGTATCGCCAGCTTTATAATGAGCTGACCAATGTTAAGGCGGAACGGCAGAGCATATTAGAAGAACTGGACTCTCTCAAAGCAAGGCAATATGACGAGATTATTGAACGTAAGGAACATAAAAACCTGGAACTATTGCAGCGCATCACTGAGTTGGAGACAGTAATTGGCCGGTACAAGATGTTTCGGGAGGGAAACCACTATGAGGAGTTCAAAAGCAGTCAAGTTGCTCTTCAATTTGAAAAAATGGCAAGTTTCCGAAAAAATCAGCCTCTTCCCAGTAAGGCTGATTGGGAAATACTGGAAAAGCAGTTTAGGAACAGCATGCCCGACGCATATTCTTGTAGTGTACTGATTTTGGTTGACAGTTTTATTTGTTATTCCTAACTTGGTTTACACTTTACTTTTTTTATTTCTAAACAGGTTGTCAGTTCTTTACTTTATTCCTGTTTCGGTTTACTCTTTTGTCTTTATTCCTAAGATGGTTGTCACTCCAAAATCTATGTCCTAAGACGGTTGACAGTTAGCTGGATTCTGCAAATCCTAATGTGGTTCTTGCCTTGCTAGCGACCAGAGGTCGAGCGGACAGTCAGGCAGTAGGCTGTGCCAGAGTGTACTCCGCTCTTCTTGGCAGAAGCGGTTGGGGGCTCAATGCCCCCACTGGTTCTTCTGCAAGATGCAGCGGGCATTAGCCGTCGTACATCCGTCTCCTTGGCGGTGCAAAGATAGGCAATTTCCTTGGACTATGCAAGCTTATTACTGATTTTGTTGTCAGAACGGCAGTTTGTCATCTTGTTCCTGCTTATATCCCAGGAGCTGTCCAATGTAGCCTTTCAGACTGGATTCCGCACGGCTAAGTGCTGCATGGAGATTGTCTTCC
>JAEEII010000023.1 GCA_016281295.1 Bacteroidales bacterium | reverse complement strand
TGGCCGAGACCTACAACATCGGTGGCTTCAACGAGTGGAAGAACATCGACATCATCAAGGTGCTCATCAACACGGTGGACCGCCTGTTGGGCCGCCCCGAGGGTGCCGACATGGACCTCATCACCTACGTCACCGACCGCGCTGGTCACGACATGCGCTACGCCATCGACAGCAGCAAGTTGCAACGCGAACTGGGTTGGGAGCCAAGCCTCCAGTTCGAAGAAGGCATCGAGAAGACCGTCCGCTGGTATCTCGACAACCAGGAGTGGATGGACAACGTCACGAGTGGTGATTACCAGAAGTACTACGAGGATATGTATAAAGGGAGATAATGAGTTGAGAGTGTAGAGTTTAGAGTCAGTTGTTAGTTGAGAGTTTTGAGTAGAACTCGACTCCCATACTTTTAACTCTACACTTTCCACTGACTCTCAACGCTAAACATTCAACTCTAAACTATCAATTGTCAATTATCAATTATCAATTACAAATAATATGAAAGGCATTGTTCTCGCCGGAGGTTCCGGCACCAGATTGTATCCCATTACCAAGGGCGTCAGCAAGCAGCTGCTCCCCATCTATGACAAGCCGATGGTCTACTATCCCATCTCGGCCTTGATGCTCGCTGGCATCCGCGACATCCTCATCATCAGCACGCCTTATGACCTGCCGGGCTTCAAGCGTCTGCTGGGCGATGGCTCTGATTATGGCGTGCACTTCGAGTATGCCGAGCAGCCTTCACCCGACGGTTTGGCCCAGGCCTTCATCATCGGAGAGAAGTTCATCGGCGACGATAGCGCCTGCCTCGTGCTGGGCGACAACATCTTCTACGGCGCGGGCTTCACGAGTCTGCTGCGCAATGCCGTCAAAGATGCTGAGGAGAACAAGAAAGCCACGGTGTTCGGTTATTGGGTTTCCGACCCCGAGCGCTACGGTGTGGCTGAGTTTGACAAACAGGGCAACTGTCTCAGCATCGAGGAGAAGCCCAAGCAGCCTAAGAGCAACTACGCGGTAGTGGGTCTCTATTTCTACCCCAACAAGGTGGTGAACGTGGCCAAGACCATCAAGCCCAGTGCAAGAGGAGAATTGGAGATCACCACGGTGAACCAGGAGTTCCTGAAGGATGGAGAGCTGAAGGTGCAGGTGTTCGGTCGTGGCTTTGCCTGGCTCGACACGGGAACGCACGACTCTTTGAGCGAGGCATCCACCTTCGTGGAGGTCATCGAGAAGCGCCAAGGCCTGAAGATCGCTTGTCTTGAGGGCATCGCCTACCGCAATGGCTGGATCACGGAGGAGAAGATGCTTGAGTTAGCTCAGCCGATGCTGAAGAACCAGTATGGGCAATACTTGTTGAAGGTGATAGAGGAGAAAAAAGAAGAAGTGGATTCGGATACTTTTAGGTCCTTGGAATAATCCCTCACACGGAAATAAATGTCACACAGATAGCACAGATATTGCTTGACGTTGGCGCGCCCTGCCGGTCGACAAGGGGACAACAATGACAGACAACGAACTAACATGTGAAATTAGAGGCGCAATATTTGACGTTTACAACGAATTAGGTCCAGGTTTGTTGGAGTCAGTGTATGAGAGTGGGTCTGCTGGTCAATTTTATTACAAGTAACTTGCGCAAAAGCATCAAGCGTATTGTGAATTGATATGGGTAGAGCCTCGATGTGCGCCAGTCGTTTGCCGCAAGGCAAACAAAAATCTGTGAAATCCGTGAAATCTGTGTGAAAATAACCATTCAGTGTGAAACATAAACAAAGTATCATGACTATATCGGATTGTAAAATAATCGAATTACCCAAGTTCCTCGACGTGAGAGGTAATCTCTCGTTTGTGGAGCAGCTGAACCACATCCCGTTTGAAATCAAGCGGACTTATTGGATCTATGACGTGCCGGGTGGCGAGGAGCGCGGCGGACATGCTTTCAAGGAGAATCAGGAGTTCATCGTTGCCCTTTCGGGGTCGTTCGATGTAGTGGTCGATGATGGTGAGAACAAGAAAACCTTCACCCTCAACCGGTCCTATTACGGTCTCTATATCCCGCAGGGTCTTTGGCGTACCATGGAAAACTTTTCAACCAATTCATTGGCTTTGGAGTTCGGCTCGATGCATTACGCGGAGACTGACTATATCTACGACTATGAAGAATACCTCCACTACTGCAAGACAGCCAAGAGCCTCAAGTCGTCAACCATTATGCCGCAGCCATCAAATTCCAACCCCGAATCCAAAAAATATAACGTTTTCGACTGCACGATGGTAGAGCTTGATCGGCACCACAGTGACCGAAAGGGCAACCTCACCGTCGTTGAGAATGGCCAGACCTTACCCTTTGACGTGAAGCGGGTATATTATCTTTATGATGTTCCTGGAGGTGAGAACCGAGGCTCTCACGCCCATAAGGAGTTGAGTCAGCTCATCATCGCCGCTTCGGGTTCCTTCACCGTCACATTGGACGATGGCAAATGCAAGCGTTCGTTCTTCCTCAACCGTCCCTACCAAGGCTTGTACGTCAAACCCGGCATGTGGCGTGATCTGGAGGACTTCTCTTCTGGAGCCGTCTGCATGGTGTTGGCCTCGGAAGTATATCAGAAAGAGGATTATATCAGGGACTATCAAGAGTTTCTGGAGTTTCGGAAAGGGCGATTTTTGAACACGGATTAACATGGAAGAGAATGGATAATTGGCAATTGATAATTATTGGGGATTTGACTTTGGGGAAGTTGATTTTTTAAGGAAGCAAATCTTACGTAAATCTAATTTAAAGAATCGGCGGTCTGTCCTTATCGGCGGTCTGTTGCTTTTTAGCGAATCTGACTTCGGTCGGGTCCGCTTTTTTTTGTCCGTGGAGAAATTAATAAAAATTTTTTCTTTATAAGTTTGCGGAAAATAAAAAAATGTGTATTTTTGCAAACCGATAACAAGGAAGAAAATGTTTAATATAAAAAACCAAACTAAATCAACAACAGTCTAAGTTAAAACCTATAGTCATGAACGAAGGAACGAACACAGTATTTGCGCAACGCCTGGTCAACGCCCGACAGATGCGATGCCTCTCGCAAAGGGAGCTGAGCGAGAAACTCGACATCTCATTGTCGGCCAACGCCATCGCCAAATACGAAAAGGGTAAGATGATGCCGACAAGCGAGGTGGAGGCGGCCCTCGCTCGCGCTCTC
>JAEEII010000232.1 GCA_016281295.1 Bacteroidales bacterium | reverse complement strand
AGTGTCGCTCGAGGGATGTCGTTGGAGCGACGGTTGACACAATAGGCGCAGTCGTACATGCAGCTGTTGGTCAGCATCACCTTGAGGAGTGAGATGCAACGTCCATCGTCAGCAAACGAGTGACAGATGCCGACCACGCCCACGGTGTTGCCCACCATGCCTTTCTTGCCGCTCCGCACCGTGCCACTCGACGAGCACGACACGTCGTACTTGGCCGACTCGGTGAGAATGCGCAACCGTTCCATGGCGTTTTCAGTCAGCATAACCCACTTGCATTAAATACCTCCTCGAACATCCTCCGATACGCCTCCACCTTTTTCTCGAAAGCCAAGGGATAAGCCCTCGATGAGGATGGCAACCGATACAGCGACAAACCTTCTTCAAGCTCGGTGACACTGCCCAAAGCGGGAATCCGCTCCATACCATAATAACGGCACACCTCCCCTGTCGCCTTCTCACCCGTAGTGGCAATGGCATGACATTGAGGAATGTGGCTCAGTAAGGCCTTTATATCCGTAGGCTCAACAATCTCCAAAAAGGCATCGGAGGCATTGTCTTTCAACCGTCGCACCACCTGCGCCGTGTCGTAAAGTGCGATACCTTTATTAATAAGGAAGTCCACAATCTTTTCCTTATTGAAACACTTGCGCTCCACATCCACGAAATAGTTCCGGTCGTTGAACCACACCGCACCCTCAATCCTCCAATGGTCGTTCTGGAAATTAGGGTAATAGAAATCCATGCACCAACGATGTCGCGGTGGCGGAAAGCTACCCAAGAAAAGCACTTTGGCATTCTCAGGCAGGAAAGGCTCTAAAGGATGACGTTCTTCCATAATGCAAAAATAAAAAACACCTTTCATTTTTCAACTACCAATTTTCAATTTTTCATTACCTTTGCGCTATCAAGAAACCTTTCAATCATACTATGCCATGAAGAAAACAACCCTCTTGACCTTGTTTCTCCTCTCTGCCCTGCTCATGGGCACTCTGGACTCATACGCCCAAGGTAAAAAGAGAATACGCATCTGGTACCGTAACGCCAACCAACTGGTGAAGAAAATCAAGGCGAACCCCAATGCGGAGACACTATATCTCTTCCGAAATGGGTTGGACTCGCTCCCTGAGGAGATTGGTGAGCTTAAAAAACTCAAGACGCTGATTGTCAGCTCAAACCGACTGAGTTACCTGCCACCCGTCATCGGTGAATTGACCCAATTGGAGAAGATCTCCCTAAAACACAACCGGCTGAAGAGCCTTCCTCCAGAAATCGGCAGGCTCACCAAGCTCAAAGAGTTGTATCTGAGTTACAACCAACTCGACTCGCTGCCCGAGGAAATCTGCAACCTCAAGAACCTCGAAATCCTTGAGCTTCAACACAACCAGCTCAACCATCTGCCTCAGGACATCGGGAAAATGAAATCACTGCGGTTCTTCAACGTCGGGACCAATGTGCTACGAGAATTGCCTCCCTCCGTCGCCGAGCTCACCGAATTGGTCGAACTCAACGTTGCCAACAGCGGCGGCCTGCTGGTGATTCCCGACATGAAACACTGCCAGATGCTGGAACGACTATATATCGACCAAACCACCCAGTTCTCTGTTTCGTTCAATCCAAGAACCATCTCAAATCTGCAAATCATCATCGCACCATGAAAGCAACCTATTCACAACGTTTAATCAAGCTCGCCGACCTCAACCACCATCAGACCTTCTTCGCCGGAAGATGCTCCGAGTGGTTCCTGGAGAGTTCCTATTTCGCCGTGGCACAGTATGTCGATACCAAAGACACCGTACTTCTGGTGCTACACGGCATCGACTTCAAATTCCCCATCTTCGCCGGCGACATCGTCACCTTCGAGAGCAAAGTAATCCATGTGGGGCGCTCTACCCTCACCGTCTATACCAAGATGTATCGGAGCCGCGAACCAGAAAAAACCGCAGCCGATGGCTTCGCCACCTTCTCTTATTTGGATGAAAACCACCATTCCAAGCCGCATGGCATCACCATCACACCCGAAACCGACGAGGAACGCTGGCTTCAACAACAGGCACTCGAGGTGCTGGAAGACTCCAAAAAAAGAGCCATGGCGATGAACCAGTTGAAAATTAAAAATTGAGAATCAATAGGGCAATACCCCTTTAGGGGTTATATCTCGGTAGGAGAATAAAGGATTCAGAAGGGAATACCCCTTTAGGGGTTATATCTCGGTAGAAAAGGCCCAGGGTAGAACGCTCCCCCTCTCCACAGTGGAGTGGGGGCCGGGGGGTGAGGTCCAAGACCGAGGGTAAGAGAAAAAAATTTACAAAAACATCACCACCGTATCAAAAAATGTTGTAATTTTGCAGCCCGTTTAGAAAGATTAAGTAAAAAGAAAAGAAGTATTAATTATGTATTTGACTGCAGAAAAGAAATCAGAGATTTTCAGCCAATACGGCAAAAGCGCTGCCGATACTGGTTCAGCAGAAGGCCAAATCGCTTTGTTCACCTACAGAATCAAGCATT
>JAEEII010000231.1 GCA_016281295.1 Bacteroidales bacterium | reverse complement strand
TTATGTATTTGACTGCAGAAAAGAAATCAGAGATTTTCAGCCAATACGGCAAAAGCGCTGCCGATACTGGTTCAGCAGAAGGCCAAATCGCTTTGTTCACCTACAGAATCAAGCATTTGACTGAACAAACTAAGGAACACAAAAAAGATGTGGCGGCCAAGCGCGCGTTGGTTCGTTTAGTAGGTAAGAGAAGAAAGCTTCTCGATTATTTAAAGAGAACTGACATCGAAAGATACCGTACAATCATCAAGGAATTGGGCATCAGAAAGTAATCCACTTTCACGCTGCCTAAGCGGAAAATCAAAAAAGGCAATAGACCCTATTGCCTTTTTTTTGCTATTTAACAAGTCCACATCTAAAGAAAAGAAAAATTATGGGTCCAGAAGGAATTACTCAAATCATAAAGATGCCTAACGGTCAGGAAATCAGCATCAACACTGGCCGTTACGCCAAACAAGCCGACGGCTCCGCCCTGCTCCGTTGCGGGGACACCGTGCTGCTGGCCACCGTCTGCTCAGCCACCGAAGTCGCTCCGGAAACGGACTTCTTCCCGCTGTCAGTTGACTACCGCGAAAAATATTATGCCGCTGGCAAATTCCCCGGCGGATTCTTCAAGCGCGAAGCCAAGCCCTCCGACTACGAGGTGCTTATCTCCCGCCTGATCGACCGCGCCTTGCGTCCGTTGTTCCCGGATGACTATCATGCCGAGACCATCGTCCAAGTAAATCTGCTCTCCGCCGAGAAGAACGTGGCCCCCGATGCCCTTGCCGCCCTGGCCGCCTCCGCAGCCATCAGCGTGTCGGACATCCCGTTCCACGGCCCGATCTCAGAGGTCCGCGTCGCCCTCATCGGTGACGAATACGTCATCAACCCCACCTTCGAACAACAAGAAGAAGCCCGCCTCGAGCTGATGGTGGCTGCCTCCATGAAGGACATCTGCATGGTGGAAGGCGAATGCAAAGAGGTCTCCGAAGAAGAGATGCTCGGTGCCCTCAAAGCCGCCCACGAAGCCATCAAGATCCAGTGCCAGGCACAGATCGAGCTGATGGAGAAGGTCGGAAAAGCCAAGAGAGAATATTGCCATGAAGTGAACGACGAGACCATCCGTGCCGAAGTGCAGGAAAACTGCTATCAGGCTTGCTACGACTTCGCCCTGTCAGGCTGCGCCGACAAACACCTCCGCGAAGACACGTTCAATGGCATCCTCGACAAATACCTTGAAAAATATACCGAAGAAGAACTCGAGACCGTGAAGCCCCTCGCTGCCCGTTATTTCCATGACGTGCAACGCTCGGCAGTGCGCAACGCTGTCCTTGACAAGCGAACCCGCCTCGACGGACGTCAACTCAACCAGGTGCGTCCCATCTGGACGGAAGTCGATATCCTGCCCTCAGCTCACGGCTCCGCTGTGTTCACCCGTGGTGAGACCCAGGCTCTCGTGACCGTCACCCTCGGCACCAAGCTCGACGAACAGACCATCGACGGCGCCGTGGTGGAAGGCACCAAGAACTTCACCTTACACTATAACTTCCCTGGCTTTGCCACCGGTGAGGCCAAGGCTGCACGAAGCACCAGCCGTCGTGAGATCGGTCACGGAAACCTGGCTGAAAGAGCACTGAAGACCATGGTGCCACACGATGAGACCATGCCTTACACGGTCCGTATCGTGAGCGACATCCTTGAATCGAACGGCTCCTCCTCCATGGCCTCCGTGTGTGGTGGCTGCCTGGCTCTGATGGATGCCGGCGTGCCGATGCGCAAACCCGTCGCCGGTGTGGCCATGGGTATGATCTCCGACAGCGAGACCGGCAAATACGCCATCCTGACCGACATCCTCGGCGACGAGGACCACCTCGGCGACATGGACTTCAAAGTCACCGGTACCCGCGACGGTATCACCGCCTGCCAGATGGATATCAAAGTCGATGGCCTCAGCTACGAGGTCCTCACCGAAGCCCTCGAACAAGCCCGTCAAGGACGTCTGCACATCCTCGACGAGATGGCCAAGACCATCAGCGAGCCTCGTGCCGACTATAAAGAGATCGTCCCAAGAATCGAGAAGATCTACATCCCGAAAGACTTCATCGGCGCCGTCATCGGCCCTGGTGGCAAAGTCATCCAAGAACTGCAAAAAGTCACCAACACCATCATCACCATCACCGAAGACGAAGAGAAAGGCATCGTGGAGATTGCTTCTCAGAACAAAGCCGACATCGAAGCCTGCAAGGCCAAGATTCGCGGCATCGTCGCTGTGCCTGAGGTCGGAGAGGTATATCATGGCAAGATTGTCTCCATCATGGCTTTCGGAGCCTTCGTCGAGATTCTGCCCAACAAGGACGGCCTGCTTCACATCTCCGAGATTGGCTGGGAACGCTACAACACCATGGAAGAGACCGGCCTGAAGGAAGGTGACGAGATTGACGTCAAATTGATTGAGATCGACAGCAAGACCGGCAAGCTCCGCCTGTCGAGAAGAGAGCTGCTGCCCAAACCGGAAGGCTATGTGGAGAAGAAGCCCACCAACGGTCCACGTCCAAATGGAAACGGTGGAAAACCCAATAATGGAGGCAAGCCTGGCAATGGCGGCAACCGTAATGGCGGTCACAGCAACGGAAGCCATGGCGGCAACCGCAACAACCACAAAAACTAATTTTATATTAGACTAAGCAAGTTAGATTAACTAATACGTTATAAATGAGGCAGCTAAAGATTACGAAGCAGGTTACTAACCGTGAGACCGCGTCTCTCGACAAGTACCTGCAAGAGATTGGTAAGGTTGAACTGATCTCCGCTGAAGAAGAGGTGGAGTTGGCGCAACGTATCAAGCAAGGCGACAAAGTGGCATTGGAGAAACTCACCAAAGCCAACCTGCGCTTCGTCGTCTCCGTATCAAAACAGTATCAGAACCAAGGCCTTAGTCTTCCCGACTTAATCAACGAAGGTAACTTGGGGCTGATAAAAGCCGCACAACGTTTCGACGAGACCAGAGGTTTCAAATTCATCTCGTATGCCGTGTGGTGGATCCGTCAATCCATCCTCCAGGCACTGGCCGAACAATCACGTATTGTCCGTCTCCCTCTGAACAAAATCGGTTCCATCAACAAAATCAACAAAGCTTACGCCCAGCTGGAGCAAGAGTATGAGCGCGAACCCAATGCAGAGGAGATTGCCGAGGTGCTGGAGATCACGGAAGCCGAGGTCAAAGAGTCCATGAAAAACGCCGGACGTCACATCTCGATGGACGCCCCGCTGATTCAAGACGAAGACAACACCATGTACGATGTCTTGAAGAGTGAAGAGGCGCCCACCCCGGAGACGGAACTTCTGTACGAGTCGTTACGCAAAGAAATTGACCGAGCCATCTCCACGCTGACACCGCGTGAGGCCGATGTGGTCCGACTCTATTTCGGACTCAACGGCAGCCACCCGATGACACTCGAGGAGATCGGTGAGAAATTCGACCTGACGCGTGAACGTGTGCGTCAGATTAAGGAAAAGGCTATTCGTAGGTTGAAACACACGAGCAGAAGCAAGATCCTTAAGAGTTATCTCGGTTAAGAACTTTGAATTTTTTAGGTAGGGCTGTCACAACGTGGCAGCCCTATTTTTATGCAAAATGATATTGCAAGATACACACATTGAGCGCATTTTCCAGCTTATAAATGGTTTCAAGGGATAGGTTCTCCTCCCCTTTCAAAAGACGGGAAATGTATTGCGGTGAGCAACCCATACGTTCTGCGACTTCCTGACGTGAAAGGTTTTGTTGTTTCATCGCCATAGCGATTTTGATAGCGATTTTGCGGGAATAACGCAACCACCCGTCTGCTTTGGCACGACGACGTTTCTCTTCCTCTTCGCGCCATTTGGATGGTTGATCCGATTGATAACGGCTCAACCGTTCAATTGCTTCTTCTTTTGTCATGGTTCAATCTCTTTTTGGTAATCTGTAAACCCATAAACAGCCATCTTCAATAATCTTGTCAAAGGTCATAAAACTACTTATTTAGTATTTAAATTGTAAATATAAAACTGTTTTTTGAATCGCACAACTTATAAGTTTCGATATTTGCGAAAAAAAATAGAGCTGCCAAAGTGTGACAGCCCTCTCGCCACGGCCTTCGGAAGATGATGTTTACCACGCTTCTTCCTGGTATTGTTACTACAGCGTGATACTCAACAGTTCCTCGGCAAACCGATGTATCCCTTCGCAGATTCTGTCACTTTGCTTTTTGCGAGGTGTAGTGCGGCGATTCAAATAATTGGAGAGTTGCTTTTGATTAATTCCTATCATCTTTTCCATGCCAGCAAGCGACATGAAAGAAGAATAGTATTCCAAAAAACTTGGGACTTCCATTCTCCACTCGATTTCAAAGTCTCTTTTGATTTGTTCAGGCCATCGGTTTTCCGGCAAATTCTTCTTAATTAAACGAATAGCTTCAAAAGTATCGGCTTTTACGGCTTCTACGTTTTTTCCGGCAGCATAAATGCCATCACAGTTTTCAGAATAGGCTCCGTAATGATCGCTTGATTTTTCAATTACCATGATGATTTTTTCCATAATGCAAAAATAGCAAAATTACCACTGTTTGTCAAGAAGTTTTGCAAAATTTTTAATATTATTATGGATTTATTCATTAAATTATTGAATCATGGACACATAGGGTTGTCACAATGTAACAGCCCTACAGATTGTAGCGGAACAAGGGTTAGTTCTGAGGTGCGGAGCGCACCGCCCGGACAGGGCAACCATCGTACCGGTAGATGTGGTTAATGTAGTAATTGTCCGAAGCGAAGAGGAAGCACCACGCATTGCTCGGGCGGTCGGTGTAGAGCGAACTCGACCAGTAGTAGCCGCCGCTGGCAGCTTCGAGAACGCTTCCAAAGCGGAAGCCAGCGACGCGCAAAAAGAGACTCTTGCCGTTGCTAGCGGTAAACATGCAACCTCTCCTCCCGCTCTGTGTAGTCCATGTCATCGTGGTGTTGTTCATAAGCTCCTCCCATTGCGCTTTCGTGGGCATACGCCATCCACTGCCCCAATTGGCCGTGACAGCATCATCACCCGGCTGTAGCTCGGTCAGGTCGTCGGTGAACCCGTTGTAGCCGTAGCCTGAATTAGTACAGTACTTGGTCAACTTGTGGCCGTTGTAATACTGGTTAGTGCTCCAGTCGTAAAAGGTCTTTGGAGTGGTCTCACCCCATGCGAAGTAGTCGCCGGATTCCTCGGGGGCATCGGCACCCACGTTGCAGGTGGCCCACAGGGTGCCGCTCGGCAGACTGAGGTCAACATAATCGTGACCGTTGTAAGCGCCATCGCCTCCTCCATTCCCTGATGAAGTTGTAAAGTTAACTACATTACCATAGCCCACGCCTTCACTATTAATTGCGTAGGCACGGACATAGTAAGTGGTATTGGGTGCCAAATCAACAATATCACACGAGAAAGTCCCGGCTCCCGTGCCTGCAATGGCATGGTTCCCGCTTACAATTGGGTTGTTTTGGGTACTCCAACACACACCACGTTCAACGATATTTCCTCCCCCATCGGAAGTGACCACGCCACTGCCAATAGCGCTGGTTTCTTTTATTTCCCTAACAGGAGAAGTCTCAACTACAGGAATAGAGGTAGCTACAATTCCTCCGTTACTTCCGCCATTGTTCCCTCCATTGTTCGGGTTATCTTCTTTACCACATCCAACGATGAACAACATTGCAATAGACAGCATTACGGCCGCTGCGGCCTTCATATAGTATTTCATATTTGAGAAATTTTGAATTGTTTTCTTTTGTCTTTATCCAGCCGACCCCTTGCTGGTTTATCATTATTACCTGTTCTGAAAACACAAAAGAAGAGCGTGGGAGTCAAAACTATTGCTTATCCCACCGCTTAGGCCTTCGCATTGCCCATCTATCGAGGATAAACAATGCCGATGCCCACGCTAACGGATATACTAATGAAAACACCTTATATACGAAACATGAACGCAGAACATTGTCTTACCATGCGATAGATTCTGAAGTTGCGAAGTTCAAGCGGTCGCAGATAAAAGGTCAGTTCAACGTCTTTCCTAATATGTCTGTCGCCCGCCCGCTTTCCCAAATGGGCTTCGGGCGGATGACAAGGCAAAATTAGGAAAAAAA
The DNA here is from genome assembly GCA_016281295.1 of Bacteroidales bacterium. Next base: position 8,493 of record JAEEII010000231.1, on the reverse strand, counting down.
GTTCAAAAGCAAAAGGAATGGAGGCTTTTCCCATCAAATCTTCAATCCACCACACCGCTCTTCAACTATTTCGAGCATCTTGGCAGGAGAAACCACTATCGGATTATTTGGGAAATGACGAAGGTTCCCTGTAACCAAAAAAGCATCTTCTTTAGAGCCAGCAACCTCATAAAAGACAGCGTCATCCTCATCGGAGAAAAACTCGTTAGATTTAACTCTTTCACAGCAAAGACCTTCCTTGACCAAATCCAATACTATCTCTACTTTTTCAGTGTCAAAGCCGAATTTATGACGATGAAGCACATCTTCGTATTCCTCCAAAATCTCTTCATTATACAACAACACGATACGGCCATCAATAACGTAGTCCAACAAAGCCACCGTTGGCGAATCATGTCGTTTCGACATCAAGGACGACACCAGAACATTGGTGTCGAACACCGCATAAAATGTCTTCATGCTTCCAATGCTTTCCGTTCCAATCTGGCTTGATGAATTTCGTCATTGATTTCTTCAAGGCTCAGTTCCGAATTGCCATTTTGCTCACTTTGTTGTCGCATAGTTTCAATGGCAATTCGAGCATTTTCGTTTCTCCTCCTCTTCACCACGCACACCCCTTCCGAATTGCGGATCAATTCGTCAAGCGCTTTTGCGAAATCGCTGCCGGGTTCGTAACTGAGGGTGATGGTTTCCATGCCGATTCTCATTATCATTGGATTGGCAAAGTTAGCTATATTTTCCGTTTCAAACATCATATTATCCTGGTTTTTTAGATTTCCACCAGCAAAGATAACAACAATATTTGAATTATTATATCGATTTCAATTAATTTTTTTTAATCTATAATAATAATCTAAACTTCAATAATATAGAACTTATCTATTAATTGAAAAAATTCAAGAAAAACAATCATTATTCCGTGAAGAATGAATATATTTGCCACAACAAATCCATCTACCAATAGAGCACCCCTACGGGGTGCGCCTACCACAAGAAACTGAACAATTATGAAAATGCTCGCCCCTTCCCTGCTCTCAGCAGATTTCCTGAACTTAGGAAGAGATATCGACATGGTTAACCGCAGCGAGGCCGACTGGTTCCATTGCGATGTGATGGACGGACGCTTTGTGCCGAACATCTCATTTGGCATCCCTGTAGTGCAAGCCATCAGCCAACAAGCGGAGAAACCCCTTGACGTCCACCTGATGATTGTGGAGCCGGAGAAGTATTTTGAGGCCTTCGTCAAGGCTGGTGCCGACATCATCACCTTCCACTACGAGGCTAGCACCCATATCCATCGTGCCGTACAGCAACTGAAAGCCCTCGGCGTGAAGGCCGGTGTAGTGCTCAACCCTCACACACCAGTGGCTGTTTTGGAAGACATCATTGGTGCTTCGTCAGTTTATAAGCAGCTTCACCTATGATTTGAATATTATAAATCACCGCATGACAAAGAATCTTATCCTTCCCAAGACCATCAAAAGACACATCTTTGGTGTATTCAAAGACATTGTCTATTGCTGTCATCATGTGTTCCAAACGACCTTTATCTCTAACTGGCTCTCTCATAAATCAACTTTTTGTCTTGTTCAACTGAATCAACGGCAAAAGGCAATAAAGTTCCATCAACGACCAAATCAACTTTTTTATTCAGCAAATCCTCAAGTTCGTTCATAATATGAGCATAACGGAAAAGACCGACATGAGCTTCATCATCAAACACAACTAAAATATCAATATCACTATCATCCGTCTGCTCTCCACGAGCATAGGATCCAAACAACCACGCCTTCAACACAGGTTGATTGGCAAAATATGCTGAAATTGTTTCAATCATCGATTTGTCCATATCTTTTTTTTGCAAAGGTAATTCTTTTTTAGCCGTTTGTCAAGAGGTCTTGTAAAGTTTTATATAGTACGAGCACAATAATCCAACTGCTCAATCCAATGCTGTTGAGCCTTTTCACGCCAATCAACAACCATATTTCTTAAGCAATTCCCAAGCCTGCCTCATTACTTCTTCATGAGGCACTACTTCCCCCTCAGCAATATCACGCTCCGCCTCCTCGATACGACGATGAGCTTCTTCCCTAGTTGTCGGAGCATAATACTTTTAAAACTAAGAAGTAATAATATAATATCCAAACTCATAGTTATAATTGAATATTTTTATAACTTCTCATTCCCTACTAATCCACAAATATGAACCAACTCTTTCAATCCATTCTTCAGGCACTTCATTCCTTTGGGCTATTTCAGGAAACAGACACACCGACGATCTTACCTCGTCAATTACTTTGAGAGCGTCACCTCTTTTCAAATCAAAGCTCATAGCCACCTCAATCATATCTTCATCAGTGATGTCGCTCACCTTGGAGTTTACGCTGAAAGCATGATAGTTTTCAAACGGCAACGCCTCCAAATCCACACTGAAAGTCAAGTCGTAAGCTGGAGCCAAACTCCATTGACCCTTGGGATTCATCAAGAAAGAGAAATTCTTGGCGTGATCATCCACATTATAGGCAATCACGTTAAAAGCCATTCTTCTGAAAGCCTCAAGCATATCGCAATAACCCAATCCTAGCGTCTTAACCACATATAAGAAACTTTCATAACTGTCAGCGGCAGGATAGAGTGCCATGAGCGTCTGAGAAAAAAGTTTGTTGTTGCCATCGCGGTCAAACCGATACGTGAGAAAATGATTCACACCCTCACATTTGATCATCTCGGAATCCATCATACGGATACCACAAGCCTTGGCCATTTCATAATAGGTCATTTCGAGTTCCGCAGACGGATAATCATGTTCCTGAAATTTCAAGATTGCATGGCGGAACCCAACAGGCACGTCTCCTTGCCCCGAACATATCATATCAGGCTCATTCGCACCCTTTTTGATGGCGATGATGGCCTTCGGACGCTGACCACCAGCAGAGGTCCCCACCTTGAAGATATCTTGAAGCATCAACGTTTCATCCATCGTCAGCCGCACATCCAAACGACCTTGAAGAATGGCTTGCGCATATCGGTACAATTCAACCACATTGATGGCATCCGCGCCTTTCATATTCAAGTCAAAAGCAGGTTCGTATTCTAACGCTCCCATACCACGCTTCCCGAGATAAAGCAAAAAATCCAAGGGCGTTATCTCATTGAAATCGATCTTTTGTTTCTGGCACCACAGAGCGAACACCCTACTTCCCCATCGATCGGGCAACGAGTCCGCCACAAAGGGAGGAAGACCTTTGAATCGTCCCCGAATACCTTTAATTGGAATGCGCTTCTGTTCTCGGAGCTTTGCGAGACCATTCGTAATCGGAGAAATATCAAGACCTCGGTCTAAGAAAAGCGGATCAAATTCAAAATAGGAAAGCGATTCCTTATCTGACCAAAAGAGCGTCCCTATCTGGCTTCCCCAAAGCATTATTCGTATGGCATTATTATTCTTCATCAGTTTTCCTCCTCGGTTTATAAACCCGTTCACGATGTTCCTTGTTTAACTTCGCCATCGCCATTGGACTAGGCGGCAACGGCTCCAGAAGTCTGTCAACCACGTCGATCATCCCAATGGACCGCAGCATTCGGAAAAGCGAGTCAAGTGTGATGTTCCTGGCAGAGCCATTCTCGAACTGGCTCACAGTAAACACACTGACACCGCTGAACTCAGCCACTTCTTTCTGCGACTTCCCCATGTGAATTCGATAGTCCTTGTACCGCTCCCCCAACATGGAGACCAGCTCGGCATTCGACATATCCTTGATTGGTTTCATTCCAAAAATTTTTGCAAATATAGAAATTTCAAAATTAATAGCAATATTTTTTTATAATATTTGAAAAATCTAAATTTAAAATCAATATTATAAAGAGCTGATAAAAATGATTAACATCAAAAAACACGAAAAGCTCTAAAATTTAGAACTTTTCGTGTTTTTCAATATTCTTTCAATAATAAAACGTAGCTATTTCACATCACGGACCAATCTGACGGTATAATGGTCAAAACGCACTTGAGGATTGGAACCCATGTTATAAAAAGTCATATAAAAACTACTGGGATTGCCGTTGGCGGCGATGTTAGAACACCAATATCCCGCTTTACGTCCCGTGTGATAAATCTCCCCATTAGTCACACTCTGCAAACCAGCAGCTGGAAGCAAAACACACCCAGCAGGTTCAAGGATATTAGTCCAATCGTCCAAAGGAATGACGTTGTCATCACTGGATCCTTCAGCCTGATTGGGATTGTTGATGGTATATTTCGAGGCATCCCAGTCATCTGGGAAAAAGACACAAACATCAATGTCATTCACCTTGGCTCTCACAAATCTCACATCCGATTCCGTTTTTCTTTGATACATGATATAACTGAACTCCAAAGCGTGCGGTGAGCGCCACAACCCTTCCTTGTTTCCGCCGTTCACGATGGCATTATATCCCCAGTCCGCCTTTCCTGTATAGTCACCCAAGTGGGCATTTTCGTCACCGTATGCATAATAATCATCTGAGCTTTGAGAATAACTGTCAGGGCGGTACAACTTTGCTCCATGATCATATCCGCTGGTTCCCCAAGCGAAATAGCAAATAGCGTCGCTGGTGTTACAATCCCACTGATGTTCAGCGAACTTCCAATAAGGTTCTTCAACCTGATTGTAATACCACAAATTACCCTTGGAAAAGTAGATTTGACCACCATCACGATTGGATGTAAATACGCCTTTTAAGGCACCCTCAGGAATCTTGTGACCTCCTCCTTGGTTCGGTTCATCTTCCGATGAACATCCCGCGACAAATATCACCGCCGTCATTAGCATTATGGCTGCTATGGCCTTCAGTGTTTTCTTCATTGTTAATTGATTTAGGATTAGAAAATGCAAAAATAATAAAAAACATTTGTTTTCCAATGGATTAATCTCTATATTTGCCAGCAAAGAACCTAAAAAATAATATATTATGAAAAAAAAACTAATACTAATTGCAGCCGTATTCATGCTGGCTTTCTTGAACATGGCACATGCCCAAGTCTCATTGCCTTATTCCGAAGGCTTTGAGAACGGACTTAACGGATGGACTTTGACTGATTGTCAAAGCGACACAGGTCTTACCAATTCGAACAATTTTGTCCATTCGGGAGACTCTGCCTTTACCTTCCATTGGACAACCTCGCCGCCCCAGTATTTGATTTCCCCTGAGTTTACAGGTACTAACAACCATGAATTAAATGTTTCATTCTACTACAAGTCTGGTTCCACTGGTAGCTTTTCGGAAACTTTCCAAGTAGGATATTCCACCAACTCCAATGACATTAGTGACTTTACTTTTGGTGAAGAGATTACGGCTAACCCCGGCAATGATTGGGAATTATACACCGAAGCGTTCCCCTCTGGGACGAAGTATGTAGCTATCAAGTGTACATCTAATGATGCACTCTATTTATGCATTGATGACTTCGTTTTTACCAAAGGTGACGAGTTGGTTGAAGCAGAACTTACCGTTCATGACGGTAGTTCCACCAGCAACTTTGTGCCAGTTTACGGCACTTGGTGCGATGCCTACCTAAAGTGCGAAATGGTGTATCCAGCCACAGAGCTGAATGCAATGGCTGGTGGCAAGATTAATGGACTCACCTATTACCTATCTTATCATGCCGCAGCAGTTTGGGATGGTACTTTTCAAGTCTTCATGTATGAGGTGGAAGACGCCACCATCAGCGACTTCTACGGCAATAACGGTACCGTTCTCTACGAAGGCCAACTTGATGGTACTGGCGATACGATGACGATTAACTTCGATACGCCTTACACCTACAACGGTGGCAACCTGCTCGTTGGCATTTATCAAATCGTGCCGGGCGACTGGAAAACTGCCTATTTCTATGGCGAGAGTATTAATGGTGCTTCGGTGCAAGGCCAAAGTACTTATGGTTTGGATTACATCATCGCTAACCAGCGCAACTTCTTGCCCAAGACCACCTTCTCCTATCTACCCTATACCCCCATTCTTACCACCCTACCCGACACGCTCGACTTAGGCTACCGTCCTGCCGGCGCCTGGATGAGGCCCTACCAGTTCACCCTCACCGCACCGGATTCTCTGTCGGTCAATATCACCGACCTCCAACTCCAAGGCATCGGCACCGACTCCCTCAGCATCGACCTCGGCGACCTCTCCCTTCCCCTCACCCTCAACGAGAACGAGAGCGTCACCCTCGGCGTCAACTATAGCAACTTGCCCACCCACATAAGCGGCTTCCTAACCGTCTCTTACCAATATGGGGACAACACTGGTGAGGATCACTTCTTCCTCACAGGAGAAATCTATGAACCCGCCGCAGGGGATGTCTGGGAAACGGCCAAACTGGTGGACAGCCTCCCCTACAACGACACCCTTACCGTCAATTCCATCCCGCTTTACGACAACTACGTCCTGCCCAACCCCAACATCCCCGACGGCAACGACGTGGTCTATAAACTCGAATTCGACCAAGACATCCTACTGAATGCCAGCGTCACAGGTGACAACGGCAAGGTATTCCTCTACGAGGAAGGCTTCCAAGGCGTGGGCGGTCCCGATGAGGACAACTATTGCCAAACCAATCTGCCCTTTGAGGCTCAGATTGGCGATGAGACCACTGCCACGGGAAGCCTCCCCATGTATAACCTTTACAACAACAGCTTGTCTTGTCAGCTCTTCCTTGCCGACGAACTACGCGAAGCCGGTGTCAACACCACTCCGATGAGCAGCATCAGTTGGTTTACCGAAAGCACCTATGGTTTCACCATTAAAAACGTCAGTATCTGGATGGCTAACGTGAACGACAACACGGTATCAGCATCTTCACCATTAGGCTCATCCATGACTCTTGTTTTCCAAGGTGATTTCCAACAGGTGGTGGGATGGAACGAGTTCGGCTTCAACCAAGAGGTATTTGCTTGGGATGGCAGCAGCAACCTCCTCGTCATGGTCCAAATGAACAATGGGACTTGGAACCCCGCCATTCAGTGGCACTACCATACTCCAGGTTTTCAATCTTCGGCATACCAATATCGTGATGACCCAGCCTTTGATGCTGCTACGACTTCCTATTCCATGATCACCACATCAATCATGCGTGCCAACACGCTCTTCAAAGTGGGGCTTCAAGACAATCATATTGACAACTTTTTCATCACTCCCGGCACCTATTATTTGGTGGCCTCCTCCACAAGTGACGAGTTCACCGTCTCCATCAATACAGAAGCGCCACCCTGCCCCGACCCAGCCTCCAACCCAACACCCGCCAACAATGCCCAATATGTCAACGAGGTCAACACGGAACTCAGCTGGGAACTCGCCGACTACACCACGCAATACTGCCTCTGCTTCGGCACCGATCCTAACAGCATGGACACAATAGTGCCTTGGACACGGGAGCTGGGCAGCCAATATTTGTTCCTCGACACTCTCAACCGCAACACCACCTACTACTGGCAGGTCGGTGAGCGCAACGACGGCTGTCCCGACGGCGTGTTCAGCGGCCCCTGGAGCTTCACCACCCCCCTTGACATCCCGCAAAACCTCACCGCCGCCGATGCGACCGTATTTAACGACGAACAAATAGTCTTGAGTTGGAACGCCATCAATGACAATGCCCTCCTGTACTATAACGTCTATCGCGACGGGGGTGTGATTGGCACCACGACCTACACGACCTACACGGACGGCCCCTTGGCCTATAACATGGGTGGTTACCCCTATTATGTGACCGCTGTCTATTCCGCGGGCGAGTCCGCACCGTCCAACACCGTCACCGTGCAAGTCTCCGGCAGGGGCTACGTGAACGGACATGTCTTCGATGAGGATGGCGAAAACGGCATCAACAACGCCACCGTCACCTTCGAGGGACAAGACGAGTTCGGCGTCAACCATACCTACATCTTCAACACCAATGCCCAGGGTTACTACAGCGGCCAAGTCTATGCCGGCTCCTACAGCGGCTCCGCCGCCTGCCACGGCTACCAAGACTCCAACGCCCCCGCCCAAGGCAACCCGGTTCCCGTTGGATACAACCAAACCACCGCCTCCATCGACTACCTCCTTGAGAAGAACCAGTACCACATCACCGCCACCGCTGATCCCGAGAACTACGGCGAGATTTCAGGTGCAGGGGACTATCCCTACCACAACACCTGCACCCTCGTCGCCACCAACAACATTGGCTATCACTTCGTCAACTGGACGGTGAACGACTCCGTCGTCTCCACCTCCAACACCCTTAATGTCTATGTGACGCAAGACTCCATCTTCGTCGCACACTTCGAACTTAACAGCTACGAAATCGAGGCCAGCGCTGACCCAACAACAGGCGGCGAGATCACCGGTACGGGAACCTATCACCACTTTGACGATTGCACCTTGATCGCCACCCCGTTGACCGGCTACCACTTCGTCAACTGGACCGTCAACGATACCGAAGTCTCCACTTCCGATACCTTGACATTCACCGTCACCCAAGAC
>JAEEII010000230.1 GCA_016281295.1 Bacteroidales bacterium | reverse complement strand
TCTCTTGTAATAGTTTCTGCCATTGTTTCATTGTTAAGGCATTAAACAAGGCTCTGGCGTGGCCTTTGCCAAGAGCCGGATTGTCAGCCGACAAAGCAAAGGTAGAAACGCCAAACAAGAGCAAGTAAAACGGTGGTTTTTAGGTACAATAAAAGCCTCTAATAATCAGAGGCTTACAAGAGAATTATGGCGGTTTTAGCGGCGGTATTTTGGCGGTTGCAACCAATAGTATTTTACATCATAATCTGGCGGCGGCAACTCGCCCGGCTTATATGGCAACCGGTCAATAGAAAACAGATTGCAAACAACACTGGCCCATTTGTTCCAACTACCCGGCCTCATATCTCTAACCATATCAGCACTCAAATAACAGGCATAGAAAAGAGCGGCTATATCTTTTTTGGTCTGGCATCTTTTGAGCGCCGGGATTAACTTTTCATTGAATCGGTCAGGGTTTTTACCCATACCCTTGAAAGTAGCCACAAAATAGGGTTTTAGGCCATCAATAGCCTCCGGCGTTATTTGAATCAACGGCGCTTTATCCTCGCCGGGTTGATGCTTGGCGGCGGTCAAATCCGGGTATTTATCGCGGTATGGCTCTATCGTTTTATTCCACATCTCACACACCTCAACAAAGAGATAGTATTGTGTTGCAAATAACTCGGTAACGGACTGAAAAAAGTCATAATTCTGTCCTCCGGCGGTAAAGCCATACATTTGTTCAAGCCAAGAAACAGAGGCTGAAATATCAGCGCCCTCTGGCTTTCCAAGAATTGTTACCACATAAGCGGCACTATCCTCTGGCAACATACCCCTTGAATCAAGAGGCATTGGCTCGGTTAGAATCTTTTGATACTGCAATAGGATTTCCCTCTCTTTACCTGGCGCGGCGCTTGCCACATCGGTTTCAATATCCATCGCCAAGTAATCATAGAAAGGCTGTTTTCCACTTGATAATCCTCTCAAATCATCTATGGCGGCGGTCAATCGTTCTATGTAATCAGCCATCGGTTTCTGACCATTATAAAGAGGATTAGAGCCTTTACCCTCCCGGTAGCGCTTAATCATCAAGGCGAGATTATTTACCTCGGTGGTGGCTTTCTTATAAGCCATTAGATTGGCGGTTTGCATCTCTCTTACTTACAGGTCTATGGATGGCAGACTATTCACGGCGGTTTTTTTTGCCTTATCAACGGCTCTTGCATACCGGGTAACATATTGCAGTCCGGCGTGGCCTAATAACTCAGCGACAACTCTAATATTAGCGCCATTGGTCAAAATCTGGGTAGCAAATGAATGGCGGCCACAATGCCAAGTAAGGTGTTTATCCTTTATCCCAGCCCTGGCGGCCCATCTGCCCAGAGCCTTATTGCACATCGTGTGAGATGGCAGATTGAAAATCAGATCGCTCTTGCTCTTGCCGTTATCCTCTGGTGTACCTATCATCTGCAATAGGTCGGCCCTCAGCGGCATATTAACCTCGGCGTGATTGCTATGGCCCTCGGTTTTCTTCTGGGTAAATTTGAGGGTTGAGGCGCTATAATCAATATTGCTGAACCTCAACGCCACAACATCACACCATCTTATCCCGGTAAAGAGGCTCACGATAAATGCTTTCCTAATCTCCGGGTTTTCTCCCGGATAGTGAGTTTTAACCAGAGCGCTTATTTCCTCGGCGGTCAGAACATCCTTTGTAATGGTGTCGCGGTCAATCTTTGGCCGCTTGATACCATCGCAGGGATTGGTTTTCAAAACACCCTTTTCATAGGCATATTTGACAACCTTTTTGAAACGAGCATAAGCGGTGGCAGCGCCCTCTCCGTCAGAGTTCTCAACCAGATAATCCTTGAAAGCCTCCACCATCTCTTTGTTTAGTTGGCCGGGTTTGAGATTGAATCGGTAGTGGTCATTCTCATTTACATCGTGGCGGCCCTTACCCTTATACTTGTCGGCCCAATCCTGGTCAATCTGCTCAATTTCCTGTGCGGTTTTTTTGACAGCACAATCGGGTTTATACTCTCTAAGAAAGGTTTTGAAACGATTGACAGCGAGCCTTATGTTTCTCAAATCTTTCTTGGTGTAGTCATCTACATAGGTGTCAAAGAGAGAAATGATATTATCGTTCTTGTGGGTGTCCACGCGATAACCCTCTACATCTTTCAGCCTCTGTTGCTCGCGTTCAAATCTAATTTGCTCTGCTAATTCTTTGGTTTTGGCGTTTTTCTCTCTTTCCTCCGGCGTTCTCGGCTTGGCAATCAGATATAATTTCAGTTCCTCTTTCTTTCTATCGTGCTTAACCACAAACATCGGTTTCCCGGCCATCTTTGTACCCTCCGGGTAGTACATCTGGTTGCCGTTCTCATCCACGCGCGGCTCTTGTGTCCGGCCCAGGTAATACTCCAAATAGAGAGCGCTCCGGCCATCGGCCAACACTCGCTGTTTGAGTTGAGGGTTTTGCTTTACCCTTACACTTGACTTTGCCATTTGATTTCTCTTGTTTTCTCTTGTTAGTACAAAGATACAACTATATTTTGGATTAGGTGTACTAAAAGTGTACTAATTTTGAAAACATTTGCAATCAAGAGAAAAATGATTACCTTTGCAAAGTGCATTATATATGGGTACAAGGCCGATTTTCTGTTTTTGATTTCTCTTGTTTTACCCGGTTTTGTTCCCGCTCTGGGCACGAGAACGGATATCGTCAGCACTTCGTAGCATCGTCTGCAAGTTGCTGACGATTTCCGTTTATCGACCGTTGTACCTGCGTTCTCGCGCCCATGGGCGCCTCCACGTTACTCCACCCCTAAATCCCCTCCCTCGGGGAGGGGACTCGGCGGCAGAAGCCGCCGTTCGCGTGCTGGCGAAGTCGCTGCGCTCCCAGTAACGCAAAAGGTTTGGCGCCAGATTTCTATTAGCATGCTGATAATGAACAACTTGCAGCGGCTTTGGTTCCCAACCTCCTTTATCTACTAGGGGTTGAGGAACCTCACCAAAACCAACCAGCTAACAATCAAATACTTACAAAGCCCGTCGTTCCAGACATCAACGCAATAACCATTCAAGGGGTGACCGGCGCTGTAGCCATTACCCCTGTCGGAGATACCAGAATGGCTCGTTTCTCCGTCGTCACCGAAACTGCCTACAAAGGGAACGACGGAGGAATCATGGTCGACTGCACCTGGTTTTCCGTATCAGCCTTCGAATGCGCCAAAAATCGGTGTCTGGACCAACTCGCAAAAGGAAAGGTCGTGAGAGTCCTTGGCCGTGTGCGAGTTCAACGTTACACCGATGGGAATGGCGCTGAAAGAAGCTGCTGGGAAATCATCGCCCACGAAGTTGAAGTGAAGGAG
>JAEEII010000022.1 GCA_016281295.1 Bacteroidales bacterium | reverse complement strand
ACTGACGGGCCACAATCTCATTGCGGAAGGCCTTACCGGTCTGGGCGATGCCGAATGGGATCTTCATGCGGCCGGTCTTTTGCACGTTGAGGTAGTTGACGAAGATACCCTGAGCCGTCTCGGGACGCAGGTAAATCGTGTCGGAGCCGTCGGCCACGCTACCCATCTTGGTGGCGAACATCAGGTTGAACTGACGCACGTCGGTCCAGTTGCGGGTGCCGCTGATGGGGCAGACGATCTCCAGGTCGAGGATGAGCTGCTTGATGGCGTCAAGGTCGTTACGCTCCATAGCACCATAGAGGCGATGGCTGATTTCCTCGATCTTGGCTTTGTGCTCCAAAACACGTGGGTTAGTGGTCACAAACTGCTCTTCGTTGAAGGCATCGCCGAAGCGCTTGCGAGCTTTTTCCACCTCCTTATTAATCTTCTCCTCTATCTTGGCCATGTAGTCTTCGACCAAAACATCAGCGCGATAACGTTTTTTCGAGTCGCGGTTGTCGATGAGCGGGTCATTAAAGGCATCGACATGGCCCGAGGCCTTCCAGGTGGTGGGGTGCATGAAGATGGCGGCGTCGATGCCGACGATATTCTCGTGCATCTGCACCATGGCTTTCCACCAGTATTCACGGATGTTCTTCTTCAATTCCACGCCGTTTTGACCGTAGTCGTAAACGGCAGACAGTCCGTCATAAATTTCGCTCGAAGGGAAAATAAAACCATATTCCTTCGCATGAGCGGTTATTTTCTTAAAGAAATCTTCTTGATTCATTTTTCTATTTTTTAATACACATTACCTTGTTAACAAATTCATTATAACTTAATATGGGAATTCCAGCATGACTATTCAATACCAGTAAATCCTTATCCCCGCTAACGATATAATCAACAGGAACACTTTCAGCCATTGATAAAAGATATAAATCTTTGATGTCACGAATAGGTGATTCCGCTTTAACAGAAATTTCGGTCCAATAACACACATCATCAACCATTTGAAAGAAAGAGGATCGTGTTTCTTCGGAAATCAAACGACTAAATTTAGGACGTTCGAGCACTCTTCTTATCTCATCTAATAAAGGAGCACAGACATATACTTTTATTTCAGTGGAACTCAACACATCAGCTAAAGAAGAAAGTTGCTTTCCAATCATAAAAGAAATCCAGAGATTGGTATCAAATAGAACTCTCATTCTCCGTAACGAACAGCGTTGACCTCTGCAGCAATTTCCTCATCAGTCATCACCGGAGAAGTCGGACAGGAATTAATAAAATTCTCTATGGAAGTGCGACGAGAACGCACTTTCCACCCCATTCTCATTGCCAATAATTCCAATATTTTGGAATCCTGAAAAGGAACAGATACAATCAATTCTTCCATGGTCGATAATATTTCTGATTGCAAAGATATATTTTTTTTCTTCATCTCAAAAGAAATTATTATCTTTGCATCCTAATAAAGGTCCAAGCGAGGCTTACTTCTATTATTCAGAGAACCCTTCGGGGTTTGTTTTTCAGCTTCGCAATTACCTTATTAAAACAAATCACTATGAACGAACAAGTTCTACGAAAGGTTGCCCTGCGTTATAGGGCAATTTTTTTGCCTGTTGAGAGAGACGGGCTGACTGGAAATTATGAGCCAACGGTGCCGGTGATGGCTTTCACCGCAAGGCTGAAGGAGAATGGCTATTGCTTAAGCGAGGAGTTGCTCCACGCTTTGACCAAGGTGCCAGCCAACACGCTGGCTAACATCACCTCGCTGATCAACGAGGCCATGGGGGTGAATCTCAACTGGATGCCCTTGGTGAAGGGCTGGGATGTGCCCACGGGCGAGACCCGCATGGATCATCTAATCACCTTCCTTGCCAACCTCTTTGGTGGTGAGAAAGCTGGATTTAAAGGCAGCACCTTGCCTTGCGGCCATTTCATCCCCGAAGGAACCTTCCCTTTGGAGCGTTACAACGGTTGTCCCTATTGCGGCACTCCCTTCCATACGGCCAATTTCGTGTATCATGGACAAGGCAGCAAGCTAAAGGAGCTGAGATTGTTCACCCTCGACGACATGAAAACCGTGTTTCACAACCTCTTAACATCCCCTACTCCGTTGGATGCCACCCAGTTAGACTCGGTAAAACTGTTGCTTAGGGAATTTGAGGTGCCAGAAGATGTGGAGATCCCCATGAAGGAGACGGTGATGGTAGTGATTCAGGAAGCAGGAGAAAAAAAGCAGGAGAAAATAGTTGAGCTGGGGATGAGGCTATTAAAAACTCCAACAGATATATTGAGGTATTTCTGGTATGAGAAGACAGGGCAGGTGAAGATCATCGAGCCAAAGGCTTTGGTGGAACATGAGCGGAAAGTCAACCGTCACCGGTGGATGCCGGCGGACAAGAGTGAAAAGGCAGCTGAAGAAAAACGCGAGGCGTTGAAGTTAAAATACGACCGCAAGCACTGTCGCATGGCTGCCATTTGGCTCAACGCTATACCGATGACCGCTCAACAGTCGGCAGAAAACATGAATCCCAAGCGGGGGATGTGGGCACGGATGATCCACGCCTTGCGTCTTGGAGAATATTCACGTCGGAAAGGCTTCGAGCATCTCGCCGAGATCCTCGACGTGTTCTACAAGCAAGACTATACCACTTGGGCGGGGCGACTTGACCAAGCTCAGCGGGACAACCACACCGACGAGGTGGTGGCGATGCTTTGCACGCGTCCCGGGCTATTTGCACGCTGTCTCTTCTCCACGATGCTGCGTTTTGGCAAGGACAAGACCTTGGCTGCATTCGAGACGGTGACCGACCAGTTGCCTGCCAGGTTATTGCTTTCGCTGGGCAATACCGCTGATGGTTGGTTCGACGCGGAACGCATCCGGGTGGCACGACCCATCACGGGAGGCACTCACCCCGTGCAACCCCACCCTCTTCTTTGGCTTTACAAAGAGGAGGAACGCATGGCGATGGCCAAGGCGGTTAACGATGTCTTTACCCATGCGATGAAGAAACGCTATGCCAGCCAGGAGACGAATTCCAAGACTATCTATATTGACCCTAAACTATATGACATCCCTGTCAGCGTAGGTGACCGAAGCACCACGATCCAGGATACCGCCTGTGCCCTGCAAGGCACACGGTTCAAGGTGGAAGGCGACAGTGTGCGTCTCTTCATGCAATGGGGCAAGGGCTTGCCGGCACAGCATCTCGACATGGACCTGAGCTGCGCCATCGCCATGAGCGACGGTATTGTGTTCGAGTGCGCCTATTATAGCCTCACCGCCCCAGGAGCCAAACACTCGGGTGACATCATCCATATCCCCGACCAGGTAGGAGCAGCGGAGTATATCGAGCTGACGTTGCCCGAGCTGGAACGGGCTGGAGCCAAATATGTCTCTTTCACCTGCAACGCCTACAGCAACGGAGCCCTGTCGCCCAACCTCATGGTAGGCTGGATGAACTCCGCCTATCCCATGACCATCTCCAATGAGACGGGAGTGGCCTACGACCCGTCATGTGTACAGCATCTGGTGCGCATCAGCGAGTCAAATCTCAGCAAAGGCATGGTGTTCGGCGTGCTTGACGTGGCTGCCCGGGAGATTTATTGGTTAGAGATGCCTTTCATGGGACAGACCGTACACGACTTGGATTTGAAGACCATGGAGGCATTGCTGAAACGGTTAAAAGAAAAACTCAGCATCGGACAGCTGTTAGATCTGAAACGCGAAGCACAAGGACTCACTCTTGTTGACACCCCTGAAAAAGCTGACGAGGTTTATACTTACGAATGGGCGATGTTTAATTTCAAAATCGAGTAGTTATTTCTACATCAACCTCCCACACCGGTCGATGATGTCGTTAGCGAGGCGGAAACTTGAATCACAAGTGTCTTTATCGGCAACGCCATCGTACCCCAGCCAGCCATACGCACGTATTTCTTGTCACCATAAAGGCGGGTTTTCACGTCTAATTCGCCGTTTTCTACCAACAACTTCTTGGCATTATCCATATAACGCCGGGCTTCTTCCAAAGGATTTTTCTTTTCCATCTTTCAATGATTAAAATACACCGCAAAAATAATTAATTTTTTTAAAAAGAAAAGAAAAATAGATTTTTTATTTATAAATGATTTATTTCATCATAATTCTTTTACCGAGATTAAGAAGCTTTTTTGATTTTAAAGGATTACCCCGTAGGGGTTTAATCTCGGTAGAGAAAAAACGTAATACGGATTACCCCGTAGGGGTTTAATCTCGGTAGAGAAAAAACGTAATACGAATTACCCCGTAGGGGTTTAATCTCGGTAGAAAAATCCGTTCTATTTCTACCGAGACATAATGCCTACGGCATATCTTTTAAAAACAAAACAGCTTCTAAATAATCAGCATCGCATCTCCATACGTGAAGAACCGATATTTCTCGTTGACAGCTTCTTTGTAAGCTTTCATCAAGAATTCATAGCCTGCGAAAGCAGCCACTTCCATCATCATGGGCGACTTGGGCAGATGGAAGTTGGTAATCATGCAGTTGGCAACGGAGAAGTTATAAGGCGGGAAGATGAAACGGTTGGTCCATCCGTTGAAAGGCTTGATTTTGCCCGAGATAGTCTGGGCAGTCTCCAAGGCTTTCATGGTGGTGGTGCCGACGGCAAACACATTGTTATGACGTTGGTTGGCTTCGTTAACCAGGTCGCAGCATTGTTGGTCAACCACCATTTCTTCCGAGTCGCATTTGTGCTTGGTCAGGTCTTCCACTTCGATGTCGCGGAAGTTACCCATGCCAGGATGCAGGGTGAGTTCAGCGAAAGAGGCACCGATGATCTCGAGGCGTTTCATGAGGATCTTGCTGAAGTGCATTCCAGCGGTAGGTGCCGACACTGCGCCTTCCACTTTGGCGTAGATGGTCTGGAACTCTTCAGCATCTTCGGGCAGCAGCTCTTGGTTTTCACGACGTTCTAGGATCTCTTTGGGAAGCGGAGTATGGCCCAAGGAGAAGATAGTTTTTTTGAACTCCTCGTAGGTACCATCGAAGAGGAAACGCAAGGTACGACCACGAGTTGTCGTGTTGTCGATGACTTCTGCTACCAGCTCTTCGCCCTCGCCGAAATAAAGTTTATTGCCGATACGAATCTTACGTGCGGGGTCAACCAACACATCCCACAGACGGCTTTCTGGATTGAGTTCACGAAGCAGGAGGACTTCGATTTTAGCGCCAGTTTTCTCTTTCTCGCCATAAAGACGCGCAGGGAACACCTTGGTGTTGTTAATGACAAAGACATCGCCGTCTTTGACGTAATCCACTAAGTCTTTGAAGATGCGGTGCTCGATGGTTTGCGCCCTACGGTTGAGCACCATCAGTCGGGCTTCATCACGGTTTTTGATAGGATAATTAGCAATCAACTCCGAAGGGAGGTTGAATTTGAATTGGGACAGTTTCATCTCGACACTTTTTAATACAAAACGCAAAGATAATGCATTTGACAAGTTTTGTCAAGCGTTTTTTTTGTTTTGCTGCAAAAAAACCGGGGAGTTAATTTAGAATTTAGAATTTAGAATTTAGAGGGAGCGGGGCAAGTCTCAATTTTCGATTCCCTATACTCTGGTCCGGATTCGATGATGGCTTGTTTGAGGTCTTCGAGTTGCCAAGCGTCTTCCACTTTGAAGTCGCCGATACGGGTACGACGCAAGGATTTTAGGCAGGCGCCGTTGCCCAGTTCCTTTCCGAAGTCGTTGGCGAGGCTACGGATGTAGGTACCTTTGCTACACGTCACCTCGAAGTCGATTTCAGGGAAGCGTTCGAGGTGCAACTGGAAGTCATCGATATGGATGTTACGAGCTTTGAGTTCAATTTCTTCGTCGGATCGCGCATAGTCGAAGGCTCGTTTCCCTTTGATTTTGATGGCGGAGAATTTAGGGGGATATTGGTGGATGTCGCCGATAAATTTCATGCGCGCGGCATCCAATTGTTCGGCGGTGATATGGTCTGTCGGGAAGAACTGATTCGGTTCGCTTTCGAGGTCGAAGGTGGGAGTAGTTTGGCCGAGAATCATGGTACCTGTATAAGTCTTGACCTGAGCCTGAAAGTCCTCGATTTGTTTGGTCATGGGTCCGGTGCATAGGATGAGCAGGCCGGTAGCCAGGGGGTCGAGGGTTCCGGCGTGGCCCACCTTCAGCTTACGGATGCCATAGAAACGCATGAACAGTGAGCGGATGAAGTTCACCGTGTCGAACGAAGTCCAGTCGATGGGCTTGTCAATGAGAAATACCGTTCCTTCTTCGGGGTAGAACATCAGGCGAAGACGATAGCGAGAATTCCGATGATAACGCAATAAACCGCAAACCAAATCAGCTTGCCTTTCTTCACCAGGTTAATCATCCACTTGCAGGCGAAGCAACCGGCGATGAAAGCAGCGAGGAAGCCCACGAGGGCTGTCACTGGCGAGAGGCCGCTCATGGCTTCGCTGAAGCCGACTTCAGCGATGTCCTTGACGTCAAGCAAAGCCTCGCCCAAGATTGGCGGGATGACCATCAGGAAAGAAAATTGTGCCAGTTTCTCTTTCTTGTTACCCAGCAGCAGGCCCGTGGCGATGGTAGAGCCAGAACGCGATAGACCTGGCATGACGGCGCAGGCCTGGGCGATGCCGATGATGAAAGCGTGCAAAGGACTGATGTTTTCCCTTTGGCGCGGTTTGGCGAAGTAAGAAAACGTCAACAAGGCAGCTGTCACTAACAGCATGATGCCCACAATGAGCAATCCCGATCCAAACACTTCTTCTATCTTGTCCTTGAAGAAGAAGCCGACGATGGCGACAGGAATCATGGAAATCAAGATATTCACGACATATCGGGTTCCCTCGTTCCATTTCCATTTGAAGAGGTCTTTAAAAATCCACACAATCTCGCTCCAAAGGATGACGATGGTGCTAAGCACGGTAGCCACATGGAGGAGGACGGTGAAGGTGAGGTTCGATGAGCCGTCATCAAGGCCAAACAAGGCTTGACCAATGGCGAGATGTCCGCTACTGCTGACGGGGAGGTATTCTGTAAGGCCTTGAATAAGACCTAAGATTAACGCTTGAAGCCAATTCATGTTAATTTAGAATTTAGAATTAAGAATTTAGAGGGTGGACGAAGAAGTTATTTCCGTTTCCAGAAGATGGCGACAATTTCGACCACGAAGCCGAGAAGCACCAAGATGGGTGCGAGGGTAATATGCCGGAAGTCGAACATTTGGGGATTGAAGACATCAGGATTGTCTGATCCGCCACCGATCATCAGGATCATGCCCAGGGCGATGAGAGCGACGCCCACGAGCACAAGAATGTAATTCATCTTGGTAAAAGGCAAGGCTTTGGCTTTGTCTTCCGTTTCAGTGACGATAGTCTTGGTGGTGTTTTCTTTTGCTAGATTATTTTTTGCCATAGGATAATTTATTTCAATCAGTTATATAGTTTGTCGAGGTTGGCTTTAAGGAATTTGTCGAGGGCTGCACGGGTGGAGAGCCAGGCGAGGATGACGCCAAGCAGGACAATGCCCACGAAGACGGCTATCAAGGCGACATCATCCTGGATCAAGACCAAATCGGGAAAGCGTTTGGAGGCGCCATAGAGGATCAGGATGAGGAAGATGTCGGCCAGCAGTCCGCCGAAGAAGCCTTGGGAGACGCCCGAACGAAGGAAAGGCCTACGGATGAAACTCTCGGTGGCTCCCACCAGCTGCATGGAACGAACAAGGAAGCGTTTCGAGTAGATGGAGAGCCGGATGGTGTTGCGTATCAAGGCGATGGCGATGACGAGCAACACAAGGCTGACAACCATCAGAACCGTGGCAATCTTACGGACGTTCTGGTTGATGAGATCGACGAGCGACTTCTGGTAATAGACCTCTTTGACATCGGTGTTCTCCAGCAGCTGTGCTTCGAGGAGGGCAATGCTGTCGTTGTTGGCGTAGTCGGCATGGAAACGCACGTCGATGGAAGGCAGCAGCGGGTTGGTCTCGTTGCCCAGCCATTTCAGGAAGTCCTCACCGAGGTCCTCGCTGAGGCGGGAGATGGCTTCTTCCTTGGTGATATATTCGGTTGACTTGACAGCAGGCATGGCGTCGAGTTCCTTTTGCAGACGAAGGATGTTGGCTTCCTTGACGTTGCTGTTCATGACAATCTCGAAGCCGATATTCTCTTTGATATGGTTGGAGAGCTTGCGAGCGTGGATGAGGAAAATGGCGAACACACCGAGGAGGAAGAGCACCAAGGTGATGCTCACCAACGACATGGCGTAAGAGCCTGCCACGCGGCGTTTGCTGGAGTTACGGTTTGACATCTTCTAAATTTGAAGATGCAAAGATAGAAAAAAACTTGATTCGTCGCTAAAAACGATTCACCTTTCAATTCTCCATTCCTCAATTCCCCGTTCTTCGCTGGAGAAGCACACGCCAATTTTGAATAACGGACGCGGGTCTGAGGAGAAGGCGGATGCATAGCCTTTTTCGCTGATCTGTTTCAAGGCCTCGTCGGCACTCTTGTCCACCTTCAGCTCCAGGATGTAGATGTAGTCTTTCGTTTGGATGGTCACGTCCATGCGGCCTTTGCTGGTATGGCGTTCCACCTGAACATAGAAACCCATCAGCTTGAAAATGGTCAGCAACGAGTTCTGGAAATACACCTCCAGCTTGCCAGTGAGTTGGTAGTCACCGTCGGCATAGAAGGCTTGAAGGAGCGTCATGAAGCCATCAGCATCACCGTTGCGAACAGCTTCCACAAATTTCCTGATATTAAAGCTTCCGTTTCCAAGGCCACCATGGTAGTAGATAGCCATAAACTGAGCAAAGCCCTGCTCCACCTCTGTATTCGGAAAGCCAAGGCGGTACATCGAGAATTCAGGGACATAATCCTTGATGGTCAGATATCCACTTTGGAAGAACAGGGGTATCGGATTGCTATACATACTATCGATAGCATCCATTTCGAAAGCCGTCAGTTCTTCGGTGGTGAGACGGTCGAGCGGGTAATCGCAGTATTTGAGTACTTCCACCAGGAAATTAGGGGTTCCTGTGGCGAACCAGTAAGCATTCGTCGCACTGTCATCGAAGGCGTTAATCAGACTGAATGGATTATAGACACTCACTGAGAGGTCGCGAGAAAAATGGTAGCCGTCATAGCGGGTTTTCAACAGCTCAAGGACTTCCTCTCTGCTAACCCCTTTCGCAGCGGCGAAATCGTCAATGCCCTCCGAAAACACCGTTTCCATTTCCTGTTGGGTGAAGCCACAAATGTCGGCGTAACGAGGCTCAAGGGAGATGTCCTTGAGGTTGTTCAGCCCACTGAAGATGCTTAGGTGAGAGAACTTGGTCACGCCAGTGAGGAAGGCGAAACGGATGTATTCGTCGCAATTTTTTATGTTGGAATAGAACACTTTGAGTATTTGACGATAGGCCTCTTGAAGTTCAGGATTGCCGATGGCATCCAACAAAGGCTTGTCATACTCATCGACGAGAACCACTACTTTTTTTTCTGGTGATTGCTGGGCAGTACATACAATCACATTGCGGAAACGGATAGAGAGCTCACTGCTTTCTTTTGTGATGCCATACGTTTTTTCCCATGTGGAAAGATGATACTCAAGCAATTCTATTAGTGCTTCTGGTCTGTTATACCTTACCGCATTCAGGTCAAGATGCAGCACAGGGTACTGTTTCCAATTTTTCTCTAATTTGGAGATTGCAAGTCCCTCGAACAGCTCTTTCTGTCCTTGAAAATAAGCTTTCAAAGTGGAAAGCAACAGGCTCTTGCCAAAACGGCGAGGCCGACTCAGGAAATAGCATTTCCCTTTCGATGCCAGTCGATAGATATGCGCAGTCTTGTCAACGTAGGCAAAATCATCGTTACGGATGTTCTTAAAAGTCTGAATGCCGATGGGGTATTTCATCTCTTCATTATTATTGTTTTCATCGGCAAAGATAATAGTTTTTTCCATAATAATTTATATTTTTGAAATTATTTCGCAAGCAAAAATAATATATTAAATTCAATCATATAAATAATAATGATGAATTAAATTCAATTTATATAAAACAGGGAATTTGTTTTTTTGTCTTGAATTCGTTGTCAATGTCAAACATTTATTATTTTTGTGTTTCCTTTCAAAACTTTCTGACCATGCAAGTCCTGAAATCGAACATAAAGACCGACTCACCCGAGTTCAAGCAGAACGAGAAGAACTTCCTAGAGCTGATGTCGCAGTACCGTGAGGCCATGTCGGCCTCCATGCAAGGCGGTGGCGAGGCGGCTGTGGCCAAGCACAAGAAACGCAACAAGCTACTCGCCCGTGAGCGCATCGACCTGCTCATCGACCCGAATACGCCATTTTTGGAGCTTTCACCCATGGCGGCATACGGCACCTATCATGACGACTTCCCTTCGGCGGGCATCGTCACCGGCATCGGGGTCATCCAGGGGCGTGAAGCTGTCATCGTGGCCAACGACGCCACTGTGAAAGGCGGCACTTACATGCAATATACGGTGAAGAAACACCTCCGTGCCCAAGAGATTGCCATGGAGAACCACCTCCCCTGCGTGTATATGGTTGACAGCGGCGGCGCCTTCCTGCCCGAGCAGGACACGGTGTTTCCCGACCGCGACCATTTCGGGCGTTTCTTCTACAACCAAGCGCGTATGTCGGCCATGGGCATTCCCCAAATTGCCATCGTGATGGGCATGTGCACGGCAGGTGGGGCCTACGTGCCGGCCATGAGCGACGAGACCATCATCGTGCGCAACCAGGGAACGATTTATTTAGGCGGCCCTCCGTTGGTGAAAGCCGCCACAGGCGAGGTAGTCACGGCGGAAGAGCTAGGGGGTGGCGAGATGCACACCAGCATTTCCGGTGTGGCCGACCATCTGGCCGAGAACGACCAGCACGCCTTGCAGATCTGCCGTAACATCTTCAAGACTTTGGAGAAGTCGCATCGCCAGAAGCTCGACATGCTACCCGTGGAAGCCCCTCTTTACGATCCGCGAGAGCTTTACGGACTTGCTCCCATCGACTTCCACAAGCTCACAGACCCGAGGGAGATCATCGCACGTATCGTCGATGGCAGCCGTTTCCAGGAGTTCAAGTCGCGCTATGCCACCACTATCGTGTGCGGCTTTGCCCATCTGATGGGCTTTCCGGTAGGCATCATCGCCAACTATGGCGTGTTGTTCTCTGAGTCGGCGTTAAAGGCCACCCACTTCATCGAACTATGCTGCCAGCGCAACATCCCACTGGTATTTTTGCAGAACATCACCGGCTTCATGGTAGGCAAACAATATGAGCAAGGCGGTATCGCCAAGGACGGTGCCAAGATGGTTCATGCGGTGAGCAACGCCAATGTGCCCAAGTTCACGGTGATCTTTGGCGGGTCGTTCGGCGCGGGCAACTACGGTATGGCAGGAAGGGCTTACAGTCCGAGACTGTTGTTCATGTGGCCCAACGCCAAGATCTCCGTCATGGGTGGAGAGCAGGCAGCTAGCGTGTTGGCCACTGTGAAGGAAGACCAATATAAATACAAGGGCTTAGAAGTGCCCGTGGAGGAGATTGCCCAGTTGAAGAAAGAGATCTTGGCCAAATACGACTACGAAGGCTCCGCTTTTTATAGCACGGCTCGCCTATGGGATGACGGCATCATCGACCCCATTGACACAAGGAAGATTTTGGCGTTGGGCATCGCAGCCTCGTTAAACCAGCCCTTCCCGCAGCAGCAGTTTGGAGTGTTTAGGATGTAACACATTTTGAATTTAGAATTTAGAATTTAGAGGGAGCTACCCCGTTAGGGGTTTAATCTCGGTAGAAAAACCCAGGGTAGAACACTCCCCCTCTCCACAGTGGAGAGGGGGTCGGGGGGTGAGGTCTCATAATAGAGAATATGGATTAAAATAATTAAAAAAACAAATTTAAGAACCCATGATACGACGAAGGATTTACATTATTTTATTCTTGTTTATACAGATGATGACTTTCGGGCAGATGGAACTATCGAAGATGCGCAAGAATGAGGTCAAGGTGGCATTGCTTTCGTTGGCGAGCGGCACCTCCAAGGTCACTTACGAGCGATTGTTACGTGATTTTCAAAGTATAGAGTTCACGGCGGGGATCATCGGATGGGGCTTCGACAAACTCAAGAACAGTAATCCGAAAGGGACGGCCTGGCGACTCGCTTACAAGTTTATTTTCCCGAACAAAAATAATGCAAACAACCAGCTATGCGGCTTTTACATCAAACCGGAGCTATGCTATTCATCCTATCATTACAACCATGCCTCTGAAGGAAGGCTTAAAGTCGATCGTCTGGCCATGATGGGGGTGTTGGGTTACGACTGGGTGAAACGTTGGTTTGTGTTCGATGTATATGGGGGACTGGGGCTTGCAGCCGGCAACAGCAACCGGTCCAATTACCACCATGGTTTCATTGGATGGAGTCACGACACGCCTTTTGCCTTCACAGCAGGATTCCGAATCGGAGTGGCGTTTTGAGTTGAGCGTTGAAAATCAACCTTCACCAAGTCGATCCATGAAACCTTTGGCGACTTCTTCTGTATAATAGCGGAAGAAGTTAAACTGCATGGCTTTAGAGATACGGAGGAGCAAGTCAGTGTCGAGAGAGGCTTTGTTAAAGATTTTATAGACGTTGTTGCGGGTGCAGCCGATCTCACGCGCCAGCCAGCCCACGCTGCGATGGTCCGCTTTAAGCTGGGTCTGGATGAGGTGACCGATATGGAGGTGGTTTATGTTGCCATTCATGATGCCGCAAAAATAGAAAGGGAAAAACGTTCTAAATCCATCCATTTCATCCATTTGCTTTTGCTCGCGTCCCATATTTCTTTATCTTTGCGCCATTATGTTACCATTATCCATCATCGAACAGATCAAACAGCGGTCGGGGATGCGTTTTGAGAATCCCAAGGACTTCGAGGTGCTTTCGGCGTCGCTTCCGTATCACGACCGACTGGGGGTGAACACCCTGAAACGGCTGATGGGCTATGCCAAGGCCCCCATCGAGCCCCGCAAAACCACCCTTGATGCCTTAGCGCATTATCTCGGCCATGACTCTTGGGAGGCGTTGATGGGCATACAGCCATCTGACAGCGACTGGACAGAAAAAGCTGTCTATGCCGATGAGGTCAACGAAGGCACCACGGTGGAAATCCACTGGCTGCCCGACCGCAAATTACGGCTACAATGTATTGGTGAGAACCGTTTCTTGGTCATTGAAAGCCTTAACGGAAGGCTACAGGTGAACGATGAAGTCAGCATTCAGCAGTTTCGGGTCGATTACCCCTTGGAAATGGCACACATCGTCAGGGACGGCAACGCGCTTTGTGATGACAAAGGAGTGGAGCTTTGCTATATCGCGGGCAAAAAAAACGGCATCACTTCATTAAAAATTAATGACTAAACCATGAACACCGACTCCGAATTTACCACCCGATCCTTGGACGACAGTGGCGAAGTGTTGTTTGGCAGTGGAGGCACCGCCGACTGCTATAAACGCATCATAGGCAACCGTACTTATTGCATCAAACGCCCAAAAGCGGCTTGGAAGCAATCAGAAGATTACATGAACCTTTTCCAGAAGGAGTTCGCTCTCGGCATCGAACTGGAACACCCGAACATCGTGCGTTACTTCGACTATGGCGAAGACGAGAAAGGGCCTTTCATCAAGATGGATTATGTGGATGGCGACCCACTGGAGTTATTCGTCGCCCAACATCCCGACTATTTCCAAAACCAGAAACACTGCCAGCAATTTTTAAATGAGCTCACCTATGCCCTTGCCTATCTTCATGGCAAGCAGATGCTGCATCTGGACCTGAAGCCCGGCAACATACTCATCACCCATAACGGCCATCATGTGAAGCTCATCGACTTAGGATTCGGCTGGACGGACGGTTTCTTACACGACAGTGGATTCAGCCGCGACTACAGCGCTCCCGAACAGCTACGCCAGCAAAACGACCAACTATGCCCTGCCACTGACATCTATGCCTTGGGAAAGGTCATGCAACGTTTTCATCTCGCCAAAGACACGGTCGTCAAACGTTGTCTGAAAGATGACCCAAAAGAACGTTACCAAAGCATTGAGGCTTTGAAGAAAGCCCTTCAGCCCAAGCGATGGCCATATCTTTTGGCAGCTGTGCTGGTTATTGGCACGCTCGCGGGGGTGTTTGCCACCACTTTCCAGCCTTTCAAGCCTTTGCCCGTTCAACATGACACCATCTACGTCAAACAGGTGGACACGATTTTCATGCCCGAGCCGAAGCCCGAGCTCACCCTCGACGACTCGCTGAGCCTATTCAAAGAGGAGTTACAGAACATTTTGGCGCCCACCTTCAGCTATTGGTACGGGTTGATTGACAACATGTTCAAGCAGGAACCCAACTTGACCAATGAGTTCTATCTTGAGACCTCAAAATTCTACATAGACCAAGGGGTTTCCATCAGCCGTAAAATCATCAAGGAGCGGCTCAACACGATGCATCTCTCCAAGGCTTCCAGACCAGCGTTTGAGAAGGCAGGACAAGAGGTAATCGACTATTATTTGCGGGATTACAGGAAGTTGAAGAAGCGGTTGACGGCGCCTTAATCCTCCCCTAGCCTATCCATCATGCTTTGGGTGACTTCGGCGGTGTAATAGCGGAAGAAGTTGAACTGCATCGCTTTGGAGATGCGGAGGAGCAGGTCGCTATCCAAAGAGGATTTGCGGAAAACCTTATACAGATGGTTACGGGTGCAGCCAATCTCACGCGCCAGCCAGCCCACGCTGCGTTGGTCAGCTTTCAGCTGTCCTTGGATGAGGTGTCCGATATGGATGCTGCCGTCGTATTCCATGGCTCCTATAGCGTCAGAGCTTCGGCTTTCATCCTTGGAAAGAAAAAGCGTGAAATCATCATCGCTTCATGTCCGTAGTAGGCTCTGGAATGCCTTTCACACCATAAGCAACTAAGATTCACGCTAAACGCATGAACCTTTGCCCGCCTATTCCTTTGTGAGAAATTTTCCAGATTTACTACGGAAGGAATAAGAGCAAAAGCTCAGTTAGTATTTTCTAATGTTTGTTTCTTTTCTGTTTTTATCTTTAAGATTTAGGCTTCAAAGATACGGAAAATATCCAAAACGGATAGGAAAGATGT
>JAEEII010000229.1 GCA_016281295.1 Bacteroidales bacterium | reverse complement strand
AAGCCTCAGTTTGAAAAGAAAGCACTGAAGCCGTTCATCAGCATGTGGAATGATGTTTCTGCATCAATGGCAAACCATTTCTGCCAGCTCTGTGAGAGATTGTCTCCCCAGAAAAAGAGAGTCACTGCTGATCTTTGCAAAACGTGCTTGAAATTGTTGGATGCCATCTCTGTCCTGGACGGTAAGTTGCCGGAGGCCGATCGGATTTTTGAGACCGCGAAGAAGACGGTCGAGAGTGGGAAAGCCGGGGCTGACACGTGTGCTGCGTTGCTTTACCTCCTTTGCGGACGGATCTGTTACAGGACTTTCGGCAGGACCGGAAAAGAAGAGGAATATCTGCTGTCTGAGGGAATTCAGTGCCATTTGAATGCAAAGCCCGACAGTCCTGTTCGTGATACCGAATTGTATGCCGTGCATATTTCCGGCGCCATTCACGACCTTCTCTATCTCAAACTGGAGAGAGAAGAAACTCCCAACGAGCAGGAAATAGCAGATCTGATCAAAGAAGGTTTTGACGTTGTCTCCGATTATGATACTCCGGAAGCCGACCTTTGCAGGAAGAGCTTTGCTCAACTCTTCGGGGTGTCGGATGAGGAATTAACGAGAAAATGAAAGGTTAAAGAGCTCAGTTGTTTATGAATGTAAATGAACTAGTCGCTTTCTTTGTGGAAGAAGTGTCCCCCATTTATGAGAGCTTGCAGGATTCGGACAAGAAGCTCTATCACGCCATCCTGCAATCTCTCCCTTTCAACTTGCTTATTGAAGTTGAGGCCGGTCTTTCCAGGAGAAAGGACATCCCCTGGCAATTGATGGACTTCATCAAATGGCTGAAGATGCACGCTAAGGGTAACGAGCCCATCGAAACGCTGCTTCGCTGGTATGGCAACAAGAAAAGCAAAAAAGTCAGCTACGCGTTCAGGCAGCTGACTAAGAGATACGAAACGCAAAGTTTCAACAACCAGAAGAGAATCCTTCGGGCCTTCCTTTCGGGTGGAAAATACGCTTCGGAGTGGGCGGCCACGCGTTTGCGCAAGCGCTGGATCCCCGGCTTGGAAAACAAGATCAAGGCCGCGTGGGGAGCACACAAGGGCCCGATTATGGCGATGACTATTCTCTATATGATGCACGAAGACTTCGTTATGCAAGAACAAGAGGGGTTGGTCCGGGCCTCTCATGACCCACAAAGCGCATACGCGATTCTTTGCGGCAGGTTAGGCGGTGAGCCTGACTTCGTCATTGATGAAAGCAGGCTGCGCATCATCGATTGGTTCTACGTGTATGGGAAACTCCAGCGGACAGATAAGGTGCCGGAGATAGATGGGAAGGTCGATCAGTTTATCCGCGAACTGGACTGTAAAGATTTCATTATGTACGAAGAAATCTCTGAATACAGTTTCCTGCCATATCTGGAAATGGGCAGGATCATCTGGGCTATGAGGCGTATGGGATATACGGAAGGGTTGATACGGCTTGCGAAAATGGAACAAACCGCCATCAGCCTGGTCAAGGCATCTGGCGCAACCGATTTTCAGTTGGCACGAACCGTCTACTTCCTTAGGTCCCTGGTAGATGACGATCTCTTCAATGAGGATGATTACAAAAGAACCGTTCAATCTTGGCAGGACCTTAGGACTGATCTACAAACGCCGCCGTCGCTTTCAGAACTTCCTCTATCCCTGCTGGAAGATGATTAGAAACATAATCCTCGCTCATTGAACGGACTTCCTTGATAACCAGCACCGCTCTATTAATATCGGGGCCGGCATGATAGAGGAAAGGCATTTCATAACGGATCCCCTTATTGACAGAATTGATCTTGATAAGTTTTTCCGCGATGGAGTCTTCATCCATATCTTGAGGCAAACGAATCGCATCGGTTGAGACAACGATGGTGTCTTCTTTAACTTGATCCGGGAAAACCATTAGACACGCTTTATTTGGGGCGGGGGAGTAAACTTGAGCTGAATGGCCATCATATTCAAAGAAAAGCCGATAACAGCCACCATGTCTCACAAAAAAGTCGCGATATGGACTTCTGTCAAGCGCTTTCCTGATAGCATCCGATACCTGTCTTTTATTCATACTTAAACGTTATTAAACTGTGCCAATATGGCGTTGACATCCCATTCTTTGTCGTAATCTACAAGCACGAGCCGAAATCCGACGGAATCGATACCCGATTCGCACGGAAGGGAATCCCGCTCATTGATACCCCTGATGACCACTCCGCAATGCTCATTCGTAGGAATGTTGTCAATGAAATGATGGTCTCCCATGTCGTTGAACTCTCTATACTGAGTATAGCATATCTCCGAGCATCTGTGATGGATACCTATGACTCCCTTCTGGCGGGCGAGCATAAGTTGGGCTTCTGTTGGTATAGAGATCCGGCCGGCTTCTTCCCAGCACATATTGAGACGCGTCACAAAGCTGATGGTCTCAACAAATGAAACGCCCGTAACAGGCCTCCGTAACAACTGGTTTTCTGGCCCCATTACCTTACTCCATTGAGATACGGTTACAAGGGACTTGGAGATTTTGAAGGCCCCGACATGGAAGACTCTTTCACCAAGAGAAACCTCACCTTCCGGCACTTCAATCCACTGATTCAGCAGGCGCTTGGCAACCTGGGCAACAGATATCCTATGTTCAAGAACAAAAAGTGCGTTTTCGTCTATCATCGCAGAACTCAATCAAGATGATTAATAATGTCTTTTGCAACCATCAGGCGACCTTCACGCTGCGTGATTCTCAAGTTATCCTGAGACAAAAGATAAATGACGAACTGCCAATAATGCTCGGCTTCACGCGGCAGATCCACCAAAGTTAATGCGTGTGCGAGATGCTCTGCAGACCCTACAACGTATGCCTTAATCATGGCGCTACCGTTCTCACAAAGCGTTTTGCAAATACCAAGATAAGTGGTTAACTTATATAACTGCTTTGTATCGAGCTCCTTCTCTATCTCTTCGTCTTCATCCTCGTTGGTGATAGTATCAGCCAGGAAATCAAGTCTTTTCACAATCCAAGAACAAGTGAAACTGGTTTCGGCATCCTGCTTGGGGAGCGAGAGAATATGATAAAACCTTTCAACATATTCCTCGAATTCCTCAATCACAGTCAATGCATCAAAGGCGAAAACTCGATGCTGCGGAATCTGGTGAAGGGCAAGTTCCAACTCCTTCAGATTGGAAACCACCGTTCTATCAGACAGATCAATCCCTTCCTGAACCAGTCCTTCCAAAGTGGCCAATATCAAATCAAACTGATTCTTAAGAAACTCGGCCATTTTCGACTGATCCACCTGACGCTCATTGGCGTCCTGGATACACTGTTTGATGATGGCCCATTTCTCACTCATTTCCATATTTCCCCCTCCATTAAACACAATATCGCCTTGAAATCCCTTTGCCCAGTAATACTTCTTACTCCCAAAAGGATCATATAACCACGTTCCCGAAATCGCCAGATAATCTCATGAATATCGGACATATTATCATCACACTCCTCAGGGACATCAATCCAAAGTACACCTCGCCTCGCTGGACGGCTTATATACTCTTCCGCATTAATAGTCAGACGTTCGACCAATCCATTCAAGCTCTCGGAAGATAAGGCCGGGGAAAACCTAAAACTTCTGCTCTTCTCCCACACTTTTCTAATATCGAACCAATCAATCGGCTTGATAACTCTTTCGCTGTTTCCATTATACCACGTGGGCAACTCCAGATAAAACAACGCCCGCTCTTTGTCTACCAGCTCCACGACGGGCATCTTATCAAGAATGACGTTGGATAAGACAGCCCGCAGGAGTTCCCTGATAAAACCCTGGAGGCTGTCCGTAGCCGCCTCTACATACGACGCATCGGCATCAGCATCAGCCGGGAGAGGCGCCACCGCCATCACCCTCTTAGAATTCGTATCGTTCTCAAAAAGGAGACCCTGGCAAATCGAAGATAGCACATCATAATCACCAATCGGACTTATCATAAACTCGCTCTCCCTTTTCAACTTATCCATCAATTGCAGGAGTGTCTCATGGCTATTGCAGACAGAGAGAATAGCACTGGCTTGATCTTCACTCTCATAGTAAGAAACCAGACTATTGATATTAATATTTCCGTCAGGGGTGTTGATACAACCCTGACGGTAGCTCATTTCTTCTTTTCCTATTCCATCCATAATTATATCTTTGTTATAAAAGTACTCATTATTCCGATTGTGACGGCAGAAAAATCAAACTATTTGTGTGTGTTTGTATAAAACAGCATAATATTAGTTAATGAAGATTATCTTCTTGGACTTCGATGGCGTGATGGCTACGGACTACCATAGCTTGATCATGGGAAAGAATTCGCTTCCTGAAAAGATGAATTTGGAGCTCTCTTTGACCCGCAGTGCGTTGAGTGTCTATCCCAGATAGTTACACGGACAAACGCCGACATTGTTGTCACATCATCGTGGCAAGACCTGATGACCTATCAGGATATTAGGCGTATGTAGGATTCTCGGCATCTGCCCGACTTTGTCACCGACATCGTTCCTGTAATCAGTAAACGCCGAGGTGATAATATCGATGCCTGGATCAAAGAATGTGGCCCGTTCGAATCGTATCTTATCATCGATGATCTTCCAGTCCAAGAATTCAACAGACATCAACTTGACCACCTAATCCAAGTAGATTCATATCATGGTCTACAAGATACTATGATTGAAAAGGTGGTCGCCGTACTGAACACCTCAAATTAATCTCTCCCTCGGTAAGTCAGGCTTACTATCGGTGTGGAAGCGCTTCGGGCTGGTCCATGGCCCACCCGAAGCCCTTCCACATCTTTTATCCCCTGTGAGTCCCTGAGGGACACAGCCCTGACGGGCAGCCTGCGGCAGGGCCGCCTCCAGGCGGTTTCTGATTGTCGGGGCAAAGCCCTCTCCAAACAGAAACCGCCCTCCGGCAGCAAGGCACTTTGTTCTATACCGGCCTACGGCCGGAGCTCCGCGCCGGCTGCGCCAGCGCTCCGCCTGTCATCGGGTCGAGCGCTTCGCGCACGACCGCACGGCGGTCGTCTGGCTGTTCGTGATGCGGATAGTGATCGCGGCAGTTTGCGGGCGGCAGTCTTTTTCCTGCTGCAGCGCTATGGTAGCGCTATCCTATATCAGGGTCTTATCCCTCTTGGCTCTCTCTCTACGGGCTATTGTATCTCCTATAGGGGAGAGTTCCTTTTATCAGTATGAATATTATGGGAGATGAAACCGTCTGTTGCCTTGCGTCTTGTCTGCCGGGGCCTGCGTTGTCGGGCACTCACTCCGGCCCATTTGGTTTGATGGTAGGGTACCACTATAATCGTAGTGCCGAAAGATGGGCAGTCTTTTTCGCAAGAGGTTGCCCCGGAAACAGTGCTACAGGAAATGGACAGTAGATAATGGTTTATTCTTGAGCTATAATCAGTTCAATCTTTCCATCGGTAATAATCTCCAGATAGTCCTTGATATTAAGGGTATCCACACCAAGAAACGCACAACAAGTAGGGATTTTCTTGAAGCAACTATTGCCGTTCTCAGTGCCGCTTTCGTCAGTTAATATCTTCAAATCTTCCGGAAATAAACCCGTATTCAGGCGCTTCTTCTTTTGATATGCACAATACATCAATGAAAAATCGCCACTTTGCAGGTACGCTGACTTCTGGGTTTCTTGCTGTTCTGGTTTGAGAGAGTTGTATTTTGCCTTGATGGTAAAATGATCTAGAACGATACGAAGAAGTTTCTGATTTGGCAGGATGGCCTCAGCCTTGATGAGATTCTTTTTGAATCCAGCAGAAGACATAAAAGGAAGTTTCTTTATGATGACACCTTTTGCCATCCGCTGACATTCTTCATAAACGAACTCGGTCATCAATATCTGGCGGCCCTCAAATAGACTCTTGAACAGGGGGACCAAAACACCCTTCTTGTCTAATGGGAGATAGTATTCCACCAGACGGTGGAGGGAGCATGTGTCAACAACTACAACCATCTAGGAAGGCCCTCCACAACCTTTGCCGGAATCTTCATCCGATATAAATCTGCCGGACGTACCATACCGTCGTTAAGGGCAATAGACAGTGTACGCAAGAAATTGGGCGAATAGATAGGTTGAGGAGCAGAAATCGTCTGTTTGCGTCCATCTTCTTCGTTCGCTTTCAATGTCTCTTTCTGATGCTCTTTGAACTGTTCAGCACGCTGATTTAAGTCGTAGACTACGTTTTGATAGTCCGTTTGCGTCATTTTTCCACAGTAAAACAAACGCGTGAAAAGAGCTCTTTTGCTGATGAAGCACTTCCGGGAAAGGTCTTCTATGAGCGGGAAATGATAATCATTTGTGCCGTCTGCTCGGATGATGCCTGAAATTGTGTCTGCATACTGTCCAACAAGGAAGTAGTAGGCAAAGTCATTACACCAGCGTTCAATGGAGGACATTTTTGAGTAGTCCAAGGACAAAACATTGTGAGACTCAACCTCTTCGACATTCAGAATGCAATGACCCACTTCATGAAGAAGGGTGAAAATCTCTCTTCGGTAATAACTATATCGTTTGAGGACAATAAAGTTTGGCC
This sequence comes from Bacteroidales bacterium, assembly GCA_016281295.1. The sequence continues at coordinate 1,137 of JAEEII010000229.1, read as the reverse complement.
TAAGAAAGAAGCCATCGATATTGGCTTTTTCCGACTTGTTTGCCGACTCCAGATACTCAAATACGAGGACCCCGACATCGGCAAGGTTGCCAATAAGTGCCTTGAGGAAGTCCCGGTCTGTCTTGCTTTTTTGCTTTGGGTAGATCATGGCGCGAACCATATCAGCCGCCGCTCTGGGAGATGTGCGCTGTGTGCAACGCGGAATGGTGATTTTAGTGGTGATGTTTGACAGGGTGTCGAGCGAGGCGAGGTAGTTCTTTAACGACTCGTAATCACTTACGACTTTTTTAGCCGTAAAATTCAGATCATCTCCCAGATTCTTTTTTCGGAAGAAAACGCTCATGTTTTTGGTAGCAGCAATGGGGGAAGGGTCAATATAGAAAGGATACCCTTTCCCGAAAAGTGCGTCTATCTTCTTCAAGATATTGAAATCAATGGGAGAGGAAAAGACTTGAAGAGATGTGAACTTCCGCTTCCGGTCTTTGTTGAGGTACGACAATAATTCAACCTCTTCCATTCCATAGAGGGACAGAAGGTAACGAAGTCTGTCTATGTTAATCTCAACATTCATTTCACAAAAATACATAATCTCTTCGAACAATTGGAGGAGAATCTTTAAAAATCACTTCTTCTTACTTATTTTGTTTGTTCTGGAGGAATGAGTTGTCTTTCAAAGATTGTATTCATGAGCGTGGGGTGACTACATATTGTGTTTGGGGATGAAACCGTCCGGTGCCTTGCCACTTGTCTGCCGGGGCCTGCGTTGTGGGCACTCACTTCGGCCCATTGGCTTGGGTGGCGCGGGCATGAATACGGTGTGCCCGAATGATTGTTCCGGCTTGGGCGATAGCCTCCACAACCATTCGGTCACTGTCGGCCAGGGAACCCTTCTAAAGAAGCGTTCCCACATAAAGGGTAAGAAGGAGCGGCAGAGCGCACGCGCACTGCCGCAATCTATCTGCCCCCAGCCCCACAGGGGAGGCCAACACCCGGCTTATCACATCTCGTTGAGCGACCGCCATCCTAAGTTCCTCTACTATTACAAAATGATAGCGGCCTAGTGTTAAAACCGCGAGCGGTTTGAACACAAGTCAGATTATGCAAAGTAGAGGAACCTTTCTTTGACCGGTTTCTGTT
>JAEEII010000228.1 GCA_016281295.1 Bacteroidales bacterium | reverse complement strand
TTCCTTGACGGCCTCGATGTAGGCGTCGAGATACTCGCCGCATTGGTTGGTGTACGACTCGTCGCACTGCCAGTTCTTCTCGTTGGCGTGGAAGTCGCTGCGGTGGATGGGCGTCAGCAGTACGATCTGCTTCGTCGGGAAGGTGCGCTTCAGCGAGTCGAGGGCGATGTTGATGCGCCCTTTGTAGGTGGTGGGGTCCATCGACGGTGTGCGCTGGCGGCGCTTCACTATCTGCTTCACCTGGCCGTGACCGTACTCCACCTCGGTCGAGCACTCGTCCCACCACGTGCCGATGGGCACGCCGTTGTTGTAGTCGTTGGTGCCGCAGAAGATGAGGATGGCGTCGACGTCCTGGCCGTGCTGCTGCTTCAGCTGGTCGGTCTGGCGCGGGATATCGTTCCATTGCCGACCGCTGACACCATAGACGTAGGGAGTAATCTGGAGCCAGTCTTGGAGGAATCCCCAGTACTTCTTCTTCGAGCCGCTGTTGCGCGGGTCGGTGATGGAGTCGCCGAAGTAGGCAACGCGCTTGCCCTGCCATGGGTGAACCAGCGTCTGAGGCAGTGCCTCAACGGTAAAGGCCAGCAAAAGGCCTAAAGTCAGTAATCTTTGTCTCATTGTGTTTCTTAAATTAGCTTACAGGTTGCAAAGATATACTTTTTTCGGGAGAAAAGTGTTAAATTAGCATTAAATATTGCGCTTAGGCATACAACTTGACAGAAAAATCACTATATTTGCAGTGTTACCTAACTTATAGAGAAAGGAGAATTAGCTTATGTCAACTCAATCAACATTCAACGACGAGGAGGTGAAGCTCGATACCCAGGATATCGACAACTATTCACCCGAGATGGAAACATCTATTTGGTACAATTAACTACTACTGGCATCAATAAAAACGCGCCGAAACCACATTCGGCGCGTTTTTATTTGGCTGTTTACGGAAAAATGTGTTACCTTTGCAGCCGAATCGTAAGTGAATTTTGAGAGAATGGAACTTCTAATGGGTATGCCCCTGTGGGCTTGGGTCGTTTTTTACATATTGGTGTTCATCATGCTCATTGTCGACCTGAAGATGTTCGGCCGGAAAGGGCAGCATGAGGTGGGCATCGGCGAGGCCCTGCGCATGACCGTCGTCTGGATAGCCGTCTCGCTGGTGTTTTGTGCCGGCATTTATTTGTTCTACCCTCATGCCTCCCGCGAGATGGCGACGGAGTTTCTGGCTGGCTACCTTATAGAGAAGTCGCTGTCGATGGACAACCTCTTCGTGTTCCTGATGCTCTTCTCGTTCTTTGGCGTCGAGCGGAAATACCAGCACGAGGTGCTTTTCTGGGGCATCTTCGGCGCATTGGTTCTGCGCAGCATCTTTATCTTCGCCGGTGCGGCTATGGTCGAGCGTTTTGAGTGGATATTAGGACTATTTGGCCTCTTCCTCATTTATACGGGCATCAAGATGTTCAGCCACGACGAGGACCTGCAGGTAGACCCATCGAAGAACATCTTCGTCCGGATCTTTAAGCGATTCTTCCCCGTCAGCGACAAGATGCACGGCGGGCGGTTCTTCATCACCGAAAACGGGCGCCGCCTGGCCACCCCGCTGTTCATAGCCCTGATTGTCATCGAGACCACCGACGTGGCCTTTGCCGTCGACTCCATACCTGCCGTCTTCAGCGTTAGCCGCGACCCGTTCATCGTGCTCACGTCCAACATTTTCGCCATCCTCGGCCTTCGTGCCCTCTACTTCGCACTGGCCGCCATCGCCAAATACTTCGGCTACCTGAAGTACGGGCTCGGCATCATCCTCAGTTTCGTCGGCATCAAGATGTTGCTGACTATGGACGAGTATGTCAACGCTGCTGGTCGTCTCGTAGGTCTTGACTTGAATATGCCCCACATCGAAGTGCCCACATCGTGGTCGCTGGCCTTCATCTTCGGCGTCCTGCTGCTCTCCATCGTGCTTTCGGTCATCGCCAATAAGCAAAAAGCTGCTAAATAATTTGGCGTTTTCCTTTTTTTAGACTAACTTTGCACCCGCAAGCGTTTGCCCTGATAGTTAAATGGATATAACAAGGCTCTCCTAAAGCTTAGTTCCGAGTTCGATTCTCGGTCGGGGTACCTAAAGGCTGAAAACAGCAGAAAACAAAAGCAAAGTCGGGAGGTAAAAGCAAGAAAATCAGGCGGTTATATCAATCGTCTGATTTTCTTTTGTTTTCCTAAAACACCCCTATTTTCCCAATTTTGGTTAAAAACTACACTTTTTCTACACCTTAATTGAATTCTTTTTATTACCTTTGCAGACAGGTGAAACCAAAAGAAAACGAGATGGCAGAAAAAGGAAAAAATGCACTTTTGATCGAGCCTGGGAATCCTCGCCTGCTCAAAGCACCTGTAAAGGACGGCTCTGAATATAGCCTTTACCTCGAATACAAGGTGGGCTATAAGGAGGAAAATGGTTCATGTATTCGTAGAAAGGAAGGGCTTTCTCTGCGTCTGATGGCTAACCCAAGGACTCAGGCCCAGCGCCAAAAGAACAAAGAAACCATCGAACTGGCTCGAAAGATTCGCTTCGAGCGTGAACAGGAGTTCCTACAGAACAAGGAGGGCTATCGCCTGAAGAAGTCGCGATCTGTGAACTTCCTGGACTATTATCAGACCTACATCAAGAAATACACGAAGAAAGATGTCCGCGTTATAGAAATGGGGCTGAATGACTTCAAGAAGTTCCTCACAGAGAAATACCCGCATTTCAGCATCAGGATAGAACCACGCTACATTAACAAGAAAATGATGGAAGAGTTTGCTGATTACATTTCAGAACATCATCGCGGTACAGGCATCTCATCCGTTCACCGTCGCTTCAAGAAAGTCATCCTCGCCGGTGTAGAGGACGGACTTTTCAGCGAAAATCCCTGTAAAGGCATTGTGCTTGACAACAAGGAGGATATGCTTGTAAAAGACATCCTCAGTGCAGAGGAACTGCAGCAGCTCTTTTCTACGCCATATACGTGGAAGTACCCGGACATTCGCAGGGCTTTCGCCATGACCTGTTTCTCAGGCATCAGGTTCTGCGATGTCGAAGCATTGACATATGGTGATGTCGATTATGCCAACCGCATCGTTTCCTTTAGACAGAAGAAAACTGTAGGTCACAGCCACAAAAGCGGTGTAGTGATGCCACTGAATGATACCCTGATGGCGATTATAGGCGAAATGCCCAAAGAAGCCACACCAGAGACTCGAATATTCAAACTACCCCCAAACAATGGCGGTGATAACTGCAATCACTTCCTGAAGCAGTGGACGAAGGCCGCTGGCATTACCAAACATATTACCTGGCACTGTGGCCGGCATAGTTTCGGTACCCAGTTACTTTCCAATGGTGCCAATATCAAGGTTGTTGCCGATCTTCTGGGCCACAGCAGTCTCAAATACGTGCAAGTTTATACCCGCGCCGTTGACGAACTGAAAAAGAAGGCTCTTGACAGTCTGCCAAAAATCGAGATGTGATTAGGAGAGTCGTGTCATCATTCCAAAGAACACTCAAAGGCTTTTCGCTTACCGATGCAGCAGTACCTTATTGGCTGCAAAGGTACTAAAAATATTCGAAACAACATCATCCGATGTATTTTTGAATACATAAATACATTGATATACGTATATACATATACAAATACACAAAGATATATGTATATATATAATAATGTATTCAAGATTATATGTGTATATGTGTACATATAAACATAAAAACATATCAACAAGAAAACAATAAAACATTGAAAGTTGTTCGTGTCACTCCAGGCACTCTGTACTGTTGCTATCAGTTCCACTCTGGACAGCCGCGCATACCAATGTCGAACTCACTCTGAGGCGCACAAAGTGTTGCTTCGCCAGTATCGACGTTGGTGTGCTACGTGCTTTGGTCGCCGGACATGATGGCAACGGTACGGATCTGTGTCGCCACACTTAGATTTGAACATCCTATTTGTCGAAACATACCAAATAACACTCATTTGGTACTTTCACACCCGCCTTCTCTGAGTCCTATGATTTGAACCTGTTTATGTTTCTGGGAGGTCACAAGCCTCTCTCGTGTTCTCTGACCTTCATCTATTCTCTTTTTGGGGTCATCCCTTTCCAACGGAGAAGGGCTTCCTTCTCTGATTCGCAAAACTGGGCATAATGCTTTCTCATCTCATATAGATGATAACACTTTTCTTTCTCTGGGGCAGTATCCAAATGATACAAGTTGAATGCGGCCAACGTATCACGCTGATGGCGATTTCCATTACCAAGTGTGATGTAACGCTCTTCCAACTTATGCTCATTGAAAGTGTTATTCGTGAAGTCATAGTCGGTAGCTCTATTATTATTGTCTACCCTAACAAAGGTACCACCAAGAGACTCAACCTTATTCTTTAGAATGGTGACAAACATCGAAGGGGCATGGTTTCCTACCTGCTTTCCCAAGCCCGCCTTGGAAAGATTCTTACCATCACTCTTCCGTCTCTTTTCTTCTTTCTTGCGTTTGGCCCATTCCTGGACGTTATTGTCCTCGATAACAAACTCATTACCAAGGGAAAGAAGATAATTGGCAAGAGCGATATGATCTTGCTTGCGGACGGCAGCTTGCTTGCGTTCCAGCTCGGCCTTCATGTTCCGTAGGCGTATATACTCTTTTGAGTTTACCCATTTGTCATGGTTGCCCTTCTTAACGGTGCCATCCTCATGATACTTCTGAGGATTGTTGGCACGACGGCTACGATCCATCTGGCGCTGGATAATACGAAGTTCATCACTTACAGACAAAATACTGGGTGACAAAGGAAGAAGATAGACTTTATCCTTGGTGACAACAGCAATCTTACTTGTGCCAAGGTCTATAGCTACACGACCTTCACCAAGGGTACGCCCTTTTTGGGGCTTATTATTCCTGATAGTCATCTGGAGATAATAATTATACCGTCCTCTGATCTTGCGACGAACAATAGTAAGCACTCTGATACTGTCTTCACCGGCATTGAGGGCATCGCCCTCATACCATACCTGATGTTCCTTTCTTCCGAATCTTATCTTCATTGTAATATATCGGGCATACTGCCCCTGGCGATTATTTAAATTTAGCTTCAACTCTCCCTTTTGTAGGTTGAGAATAAAACCTGCAGGATGTTTTGGTTCCCAATCAACACCAATACTTTTTAAATCACCGTATTTCTTATAACTTATTTTGTCAGCTTTAGAATCAAAGATAACCTTCTCCCAAGCCGACCAAATAGCCATTCCCATGTGCATCAACATCGACGTGTTAATGCCCATATCAGAATATGTGTATTGAGAATCAATCTTTAACTTGGCAAACTTTGACAAATATCCTTGAATGTCATATTTTGTAAAAGTTATCATTAAAGGGTTGCCAGACTTATCAAGAATATCCTTGAAAGAAAAAGGATGATTTTTTATAAATTCTCCCTTAGCCTTCTTAGTCGTACATTCTTGATACTCTTTAAATTTGGATAAATAACAAAACTGGCGTTCAAGTTTGTTTTGCGCCTTATTATAAATTCTGCGCAGAATTTCAAAACGCTTATCTAACTCGTCAGATTGGAACTTTTCCACTATTAGAGGCAGTTCCATAATAAAAGTCTCATTATTCATATTTATTATATTATTAAATGTGGCTGTAAGTACCTTACCCATATGTACCTTACATAATCAGATGTCTAACATGGATGTGCAGTAAATCGCGGCTGCTTCCCTACCTGTATGTACCTTGCAAATTCAGGTGTCTAACACCCCTCGTGTGTACACCGGAAAAGACAATCACCTGTGAGTACCTTACAAATACAGGTGTCTAACACCAGATTATGAATTTCGTTCCTCAGTATTACCCTGTATGTACCTTGCAAATTCAGGTGTCTAACACCTTACAGTAATTCAAAGAACACCATTTTTGTAAGTTACTGGTTACGTACTACTGGACTTCATTCCCGCCTGACGGCAGTGCCGCTGCCTGGTCTTATTCCAGATTCCGCTTCCGATTGGCAGCCCAACCGCCCGACGGCTAAGTTGTAGCGGACTGCGTCGGCCTTACTCGACCCCACACATACCCGATGTGCAGTGGCAAAATTAATTCTTTAATTACAAAAGTTTCGACTTGAAAAAAAATAAGTCGTATATTAACGTTTTCACGACTGTCCTGCTATGTAATACTCACAGAGAAGCCCTGGAGGCATACAGGCGCGTCGCGCAACTATTGATGGGAGGGGATGAATTCTTTCAATGCTTCTCTTCGACCTGTCGTTGTTTCATTTTCACCGATGCGGTTCATTTCGCTTTTTTGACGTCTTTTCCCTTGCAAAGGTAGGGAGGCCCGTAGCCATGCCAAGTACCAGTCGCACACTCCTTATTTCAGAAAAATTTTGTAAAGCCCAAGGGCCTTTTCTTTTGGCACAAGACTCAAAACAAAATCAAAATTTTACCGAAATTCCTTGGCGAAGGCCACTCTGTTAGCCTCTCTTTGAAAAAGGCAAGGAAAAGGACTAAAAGCGAAACGAAGTCGATGACGACTGAAAATTTAATGATACAACGGCTGTCTTGAAAAGACAAGATTCCAAAAAGGAAAGGATCTTAGCTCACTCAGCCGATAACTCACAAAAACCGAAGGCGACGGGATATAAAAAGCCACAACAGTATGAAACAGTACAGTCAGGATTACACACTCGTATCGAATGCCACAGAGGACTTATATAGGGTCACACGGCTTCTCGCAAATGATTGCATCGATGCAGCTTTGAGTCTGGTAAACGATGCGAGAGGTAAACTCTTGTTATACATAAGCCGTGACAATATGGTTGAGGATAATGATGTCGCAGACGGATGGGTCAAGGCTCATGAGGTCGAGGAACTGATTAACGGAAAGGAGGGCTGACTATGAAAGATTTCTTGTATCTTCAATATCTGGTTGTCCGTCCGATGGGCGTTGCACCAGATGATAAGGACTTCGACAGAAAGGCCGAGTTTGCATTGCATAACATCATGGATGATGAACGGCAAGCCAACATCCTTGCAGACGAAAAGGTCTGTCTGGACTGTTTCGGACGCATGATGTCCTTTATCGTGAGAGTTCCGTTTACCTCTGATGGCTGGTACCCACCGCAGCACATGAGTATCAAGGGTAACCGCATCTATCAAGGTGGAATGTCCGGCGGTGACTGGTACGACCAGGAACTGTCAACCAATATCAATAACATATATTGTTTGGAGGGATGATTATGGAACATCTGACCGATTTTGAACTGTTGCTCGTTGGTGCATCTATTGCCACCTTCTGTTTCGGCTTTAATGCCTTCATCAAGAATGTGTATCTTCGCAACTTCAAGACTACAAAGTAATATAACACCGCAGCCGACGGGATATAAACAGGCAGCAAAGATATGATACAGTTGATGTTCCCTGACAAGTGCGTGACATACAGCACCTTCATCAATGACCTTGCAACGGCATTGGTGCCGAAGTTGATGGAGGCGATGGAGAATCCGAGTGGTCTGATTTCCCAGAACAAAGCGTTCAAGATATTCGGCCAGGGAAACATCCGTCGATGGCGAAAGAAGGGTCTTGTGGAGCCAGTGAGCAAACGACCAGGTAAGATAGAATATCGACTGTCAGACCTGCGTATTCTTCAACAACGCAAACAAGACTATTTTGAGTAACAAAAAACATAAAGCAATGAGTGAGCATATAGCGGGTGATATCTGGATTGACGGCATCGGTGGCCTGAAGGTTATCACAGTCAATGACCCCGACAAGGTAGGGTGTAAGGTTTGTGCCTTCGCTACTCATGCTGGGGGTGCCTGCCCAGGAGCAGTGTACGACCGTCATCCGTGCTGTGCAGAGGACAGGACGGATAAGTGTAATGTGTATTTCAGACTGATTTGTTATGTGCCGGAAGGGAAGGAACCTCCGCTGATATT
>JAEEII010000227.1 GCA_016281295.1 Bacteroidales bacterium | reverse complement strand
GTGGGAGGTAATTTGTCGGTGTTATACAGCATGTTGGGCTCCAATAGCTTTCCTGATACAAAGAATAAAATACTTTTTATCGAAGAAGTTGATGAATACATCTATCATGTGGAACGTATGATGTACGGACTGAAACGTGCCGGTAAACTAAACCAACTGAAAGCACTGGTGGTGGGAGGACTGACTGAGATTCACGACAACCCCGAGCCATTTGGAAAAACCGTGGAACAAGCCATCTTCGACATGGTGAAGGAATACTCTTATCCCGTGTGTTTCGGTTTTCCAGCCGGACATCAAAACGACAACCGTGCCATCATCTTGGGGAAAGAGATGCAACTCTCCGTCCACGCATCACAGGTCACGAGCTATCAATAACTATTATCCCAGCATCTTCTTCAGCTCTTTCCTGAGTTTGTCTTGTTGAGTAAGACAGTCATAATCACAGAAGGTGACTCCCATGTATTTGGCAATTTTCTTCAAATCGCCTTTGGGGTCTTTTTTCAATGAAAAGATATAAGAATGGCAGTCGAGTCCCAACAACACTTCCTTCAAAGCACTGACTTTATAAACAATCTCATTGAACATGCTCTCCGAGCTGATGCCGCTTTTGCATTCAATCACGAAAAGCTGGTTGTTTTTGATAAAACAAACATCCAACTCGTTGTCGTGACGGATTTCTGTGCAACCATCAATACGCACCCCGATGGCGATATCGTCAGGATTCACACATTGTTTGATGAGATAATAAACATACTCCTCAAACCAGCCTCCAGTCAGATAATCGAGTTCATGATGTTGTAAAACACCTTTTTCCGAAGGAATGAACTTGATGTAATTCAAAAAACGGGAGAGATTGGGAATCGGAATCATGCTGTCGTTGACCGTGTGTTCCACCTCTTCTATATTGATAAAATTCCAGCTACGGTATTTCTCACGGAGCACATCCATCACCCTGTAGTCGCTGGATGACAATTTCCGATTGGCAAACATCCCGAACATCCCCTGGACTTGTTGTTGACTGCCCACCAAAGGCTTGGGAGTGCCGAGGTCATGCGACAGACCATAAACCTTGAAATATTCATCAAGGTTCATCTTGTATTTTATAGGAATAATTTCATCGTCATTGTCGAAGATGCTATTATCAAAAATAGTCTTGACAATGAGATTCTCGTATGTTTGGATATAAAAGAATTTGGTTTGATAGTTGGCGAACACATGTTGTACCGAAAGGGCCATATAACGAGAACCGCCTGCCAGATTCACATAATAATCCGCGTGTTTGTCGATGGCATTGTTGATGCTGCGGCAGATACGTTCGTAGGTATATTTGTCGGCATCACGGCGCAACACGATGCGTTGCACAAGCTCCTTATTAATCATCAAGGTGTTGACCAGCGGGGTGATGCAGTCGAAATTCTCGTTGGCCGACACGAACAGCAGCTTGTCGCCTTCCTCATAGTATTCCTTGATAAAGAGGTAGGCGGCAAGCGGATGTTCGCGACTAATGATATTGACAATAGTTTTAGCCATTATTTCTTGATGGCAGCAATGCCAGGAAGTTCTTTGCCTTCGATGGCCTCAAGCAAGGCGCCACCACCAGTGGAGACATAACTCACGCGATCGGCAAGGCCAAATTTGTTGATGCAGCTCACGCTGTCGCCACCGCCGATGAGAGAATATGCGCCATTTTTCTCAGTGGCTTCCACAATGGCTTCGGCCAACGCTCTGGAACCTTCGGCGAATTTGTCAAACTCAAACACACCGCAGGGACCATTCCACAAGATAGTCTTCGACTGTTTGATGATCCCTGCATAGAACTTACGGCTTTCAGGCCCGCAGTCCATGCCTTCCCAACCATCGGGGACATTCATGGGATCAACCACCATGGTGTTGGCATCATTCGAGAATTTGTCACCCGCCACCACATCGAAAGAGAGGTAAAGGTTGACACCTTTCTGCTTGGCCTTTTCAAGAATCTCAAGAGCGAGGTCAAGTTTGTCCTCTTCGCAGATGGAGTTGCCAATCTTGCCGCCTAACGCTTTCTTGAAGGTATAAGTCATGCCACCACAGAGGATGAGGTTATCCACTTTGGTAAGCAAGTTTTCGATGATTTCTATCTTGGTGGAGACTTTGGAGCCACCCATGATGGCTGTGAAAGGATGTTGGATTTCATTCATCACCTTGTTGACCGCAGCCACTTCTTTACCCATCAGATAGCCGAACATCTTGTGGTCGCTATCGAAATAGTCGGCGATGAGGGCGGTGGAAGCATGAGCACGATGTGCTGTACCAAAGGCATCATTAATGTAGTATTCTCCATAGCTTGCCAAGGTTTTGGTAAACTCTTTTTGGGAAGTTTTCACTGCTTTTTTGGCTTCATCATAGCCTTCTTCTCCCTTTTCAATGCCACGGGGTTTGCCTTCTTCTTCCGCATAGAAGCGGAGGTTTTCAAGCACCAGCACTTCACCAGGTTTCAAGGCAGCGACCTGATCGGAAGCTTTCATGCAATCTTCAGCAAATTGGACAGGCCGACCCAGCAATTCTTCCAAGTGTTTGATAATCGGCTTGATAGAATACTTTGGATCAGGATTTTTTTTCGGGCGACCGAGATGTGACATCAGCACAACCATACCATGATCATTCAACACTTTGTTGATGGTAGGCAGCGCAGCACGCATACGGGTGTCGTCAGTGATGTTGAAGTTGTCGTCCAACGGAACGTTGAAATCAACACGAATCACCACGCGTTTGTTTTCAAATTTTACTTGATCGATGTTTGTCATAATAGCTTTTAGTTTATAGTTATTCAGTTGTTCAATTGTTCAGGAATAATCATGTTGATGGCTTGGGGAAGGATTTCGAAATCGAACGGTGAATTCGTCAGGGTTTCGCCCTCGGTTTCCAAAAGCAGCTGATGAGCAGGGATGGAGGTGATGCGAATCTTTTTGCCACGGAAAGTGGAAACCTCTTGTAATTTTTGGATAAAAGAACCGTCATAGATGCTGTTGAGATGGGTGGCGAATTTAATCATTCCAACCTTTTTGATCACCGTGACATCGAATAATCCGTCGTTGGGGCAAGCGTCAGGCATCATCATCATGCCGCCACCGTTGAACTTTCCGTTACCCAAAGAAAGGCTTAAGACTTCATCATCGAAAACCTTCTGGCCATCAATTTCAAGCTGAATATGCACGCATTTGAACCGATAAAGGCAATTGGCTGTGCTCAACATATAACGTACAGCACCTCCTTTGCCTTGCGATTTCAGCTGGTTGGCACGGTTGCATACCATTTCGTCGAGTCCCGTGCCGGCTGCATTCAAGAAAAACCTTTCCTGAGGATTGCCATGATTATAATAAGTCACCTTCCCGATGTCATGCAAGAGGGTATAACCTTTTTTTATTGTATTTACATTTGCCTGATAATCAATAGGAATATCAAAGGTCCTACGCCAGTCATTCCCTGTACCCACAGGAATCACTCCCATTTGGATTTCGCGGGGTGGCACCCGTTGTTGGCTGAAAATCCCGTTGATAATTTCATTATTGGTTCCGTCACCACCAATGGAAATCACTTTTTTATACCCTTTTTCCACTATTTGATCCCGCGCCAAGTCGATGGCATGGCCGGGATATTCCGTGAGAAAAGCGTCAAAATCAATTCCTTCGTTTACTAAAATGTGTTGTATTTCTGGCCAGTCCTTCCCACACTTCCCAACAGAAGCTTTAGGGTTGACAATAATCAGCCATTTGTTCAAAATTTCATTCATATCAAAACTAAAAAACGGTTCAAAGATAAGAAGGTTTTATGAACTTTCAATGGATAAAAAAAGAAAATCGCCATTTCAAATAAATGTTGTATCTTTGACGCTCTATTTATAACTTATTAATATGATGAAAACTTTTAAACTGCTTCTTTTTCTTGTACTATTAGGAACACTCTTTCAATCTTGCAGCACTGATGTTGATTTATATGCTGATTATAAGGATATTACAGTTGTTTACGGTCTGTTAGATCCTTTAAAAGATACCAATTATATCAAAATCAACAAAGCATTTTTGGGACCTGGCAATGCCTTGGAAATTGCCCAAATCGCGGATTCATGCAATTATCCTGATAAATTAAACTGCCGTATCATTGAATATGTGGCACCATCCAATAGTTCAAATTGGACAAAAATGCGCACCTTGGAATTGGACACCATCACCATTCATGACAAAGATACCATGGGTTATTTCTATGCTCCTGACCAGCTTGTGTATTACACCAAAGAGAAAATCAGGGCTAACACTGAACATCATAATTTTGTTTATGAGTTGGAAATCGATAGAGAAGACACGACCTTACGGGCAAAAGCCAATATCGTGGGAGGTCCCTCATTCAGCATGTCACAAGGTGTGTTGACGCTTTCAAGCTCCCATCCACAAGGATCCATCAAATTATATCCTTGTCCATTCGCATCCATTTATGATGCGTCTATTCAATTCCGCTATATCGAATTGACTCCCTCCAATGATTCTGTGTTACATTATTTGAACTGGGACGTCGGAACCTATCCTCTCTCGAACTTGATGGGGGATTTTGGCACGCTTAACATTCCTTATAACGCCGAGGTGTTTTACCAAGCCCTTGCCTATGAGATTGGAAACGATTCGCTGAAGAATGTGGAAAGGCTGATTGCCGAGCCTTGTCTCACGGTGAAAATCTCCGCGGGAGGGGATGACCTTTACAACTTTATCACGGTGAATGGTCCTTCCAACAGCATCGCTCAAAATGTTCCTGAATACACTAACGTTATAGGCGGTTACGGTGTGTTCTCATCGCGTACCAGCATCGAGAAAAACATGAAACTCTCATCGCAAACTTATTTAGATCTTCAAACACACAAGAGTTGGCACTTCCGTCAATGCAGAACTGACCATGAATAAAGAAAAATAACGCATAATAACTAAGATATGGAAAACAAAAAGAAACTTTTCGAGGAATTTCCACCAGTGACCACCCAGGAATGGGAAGCCGTCATTGAGAAAGACCTCAAAGGCGCCGATTACAACAAAAAACTGGTTTGGCGCACCGCTGAAGGCTTCCAGGTGAGGCCTTACTACCGTGCCGAGAACTTGGCCGACATCCCATGGACGGGACAGAACCCTAACGAATTCCCCTACGTCCGTGGCAACAAACCCGAAGGCAACAGTTGGCTCATCCGTCAAGACATCACTGTGAAAGATGTGAACGAAGCCAACAAGACTGCCCTTAACGCCCTCAGCCGTGGTGCCAATTCCATTGGCTTCAAGCTGGAGTACGACAAGGCTTATACCGCTATTGAGATCTCAGCTTTGCTGAATGGCATCGACCAAAAAGCAGTGGAAATCAACCTCTACAACAACAAATATCATCTGCCATTGCTGGAGATGATGTCGAAGATTCCGGGCATTAAAGGTTCTTTGAATTATGACCCCTTAACCCGTTATCTCCGCCGCGGTGTGTGGTACGTCACTGAGAACACCGACATGGAACTGGCTTATATCATGGTGAAAGCCGAGATGCCTCAATTTGACACCATCGGCATCAATGGCCATGTGTTTACCAACGCGGGTTCCACCATCGTGCAAGAGATGGCATTCGCTCTCTCCGTGGGAGCTGAATACCTCGACAAACTCACCGAGAAAGGGTTGACCATTGACGAGATTGCGCCCAAGATGCGCTTCAACCTCGCCATCGGCCAGAACTATTTCATGGAGTTGGCTAAGCTCCGCGCTTATCGCCTCCTTTGGGCCAACATCGTGAAGGCCTACGGTGGCAAAGAAGAAAACGCCAAGATGCACATCCACGCCACCAACGCTGAACTCGGCATGAGTCTCTATGACGCATACGTCAACATGCTGCGTACCACCACAGGCACCATGTCAGCCATCTTGGGTGGTGTCGATTCATTCACGGTGATGCCTTTCGACACGCCATTTGAAATCCCCACCGACTTCGCCGACCGTATCGCCCGTAACCAACAGCTGATCCTCAAGGAAGAGGCTCATTTCGACAAAGTGGCCGACCCCGCCGCGGGTTCCTACTACATCGAGAACCTCACCGAGAGCCTCGCTGCTGCCGCTTGGGAACTGTTCAACAAAATCCAAGACGAAGGTGGCTATCTCGAAGCCGTTCGCAAGGACATGATCCAAGGCCTTATCAAAGAGAGCGCAGCCAAGAAATTCAGCAATGTGGCCACCCGCCGCGAGACCATCCTCGGAACCAACCAGTTCCCGAACTTCACCGAGACATTGAAGTTCACGCCCGAGGCTTGGGTCTTTGAAGCCGATAACCGTCGTGACGAAAATGCAGAAATCGACACCATCGTCACCTTCCGCGCTTCCCAGCAATTCGAGAAGCTACGCTTCGCCACCGATGTCTATGCTCAGGACCACAAACGCCCCATGGCTTGGATGTTCACCTACGGCAACCTCGCCATGCGCAAAGCCCGCGCCAACTTTGCCTCTAACTTCTTCGCCTGCGCCGGCTTCCAAGTCGTCGATAACCCAGGCTTCAAGACCTTGGACGAAGGCATCGCTGCCGCCCGTGAGGTGAAACCTGAGATCCTGGTGATCTGCTCCTCCGACGAGGAATACGGCGAAGGTAACGCCCTCAAAATCTACGAAGCTCTTAAGGATGAAACCATCGTGGTGCTCGCCGGCAATCCCGAAGGCACAGCCGACCTCCTCAAAGAAGCTGGCCTGAAGTATTTCATTCATGTGAAGAGCAACGTACTTGAGACCTTAACAGAGTTCCAAAAGCAATTAGGTATAACAAAATAAAAAATATATGGTGGAGCACCTCGAAGAGGTGCCCCCTCAGTAACCCCACATAAGCGAAGCGCCTTATGGGGAGAAAGGAGAAAACAATGAAACCTAACTATAAAGACATCAACATCAACGCTATACCTAATCACAATGGTATCATCCTTCCGAATGGCGAGTCTTGGGAGACCGCTGAACATATCATGGTGAAACCCGCCTACACCGAGAAAGACCTCGAAGGCATGGAGCACCTCAACTATGCCGCTGGCATCGCTCCCTTCCTCCGTGGACCTTACTCCACGATGTATGTGATGCGTCCTTGGACCATCCGTCAGTATGCCGGTTTCTCAACGGCTGAAGAGTCCAATGCTTTCTACCGCCGTAACATCGCCGCCGGTCAGAAAGGTCTGTCAGTAGCCTTCGACTTGGCCACCCACCGTGGCTATGACGCTGACCATGAACGCGTCATGGGTGACGTGGGTAAGGCTGGCGTGAGCATCTGCTCCGTCGAGGACATGAAAGTCCTGTTCGACCAGATCCCGCTGAACAAAATGTCCGTCTCCATGACCATGAACGGCGCTGTGTTGCCAATTCTGGCCTTCTACATCGTCGCCGCCTTGGAGCAAGGTGCCAAATACGAAGAGTTGCAAGGCACCATCCAGAACGACATCCTGAAGGAGTTCATGGTGCGTAACACCTATGTCTATCCGCCTGAGTTCTCGATGCGCATCATTGCCGACATCTTCGAGTTCCCCTCGCAGAATATGCCGAAGTTCAACAGCATCTCCATCTCGGGTTACCACATGCAGGCAGCTGGTGCCCCCTCCGACATCGAGATGGCTTACACCTTGGCCGATGGTTGGGACTACCTCCGCACCGGTGTCAAGACTGGCTTGGACATCGATGCCT
>JAEEII010000226.1 GCA_016281295.1 Bacteroidales bacterium | reverse complement strand
TGCCAAGCCTTATTGGAACCAGGGCATCTGTACGGAGGCCCTGAGGCTGATGATCGCCCGGATCCGGACCACCACCGCCATCCGGTCCCTGATCAGCGGCCACTTCATCGACAACCCCGCCTCCGGCCGCGTGATGGAGAAGTGCGGCTTCCTCCCCACCGGGGAAACCGTCATCGACGAATCCCAATACATGGGCCACGACCGTCCCATCCGGGTGCTTCGGCTGGAGCTATAAAAACGCCCTAACTACTATTTCGGCATACAAGTCCTAGCTATTCTCGCTGTATCCCACTTTCTTTGCTTTCAAGTCAGCAAGGTCAGTTTCGGTAATACCGCGTCCTTCGTCAAATTGTCCGCTCAAGATCTGGGCAATATGGAAAGCGACAGCGAGTTTGCTTGAGTTGAAGTTAACCAGTTCCGAAGAGACCCGAAGTACAAAGATGTTGGAGTCGGGACGGTTTTTCCGTAAGGTGTAGGCCAGGTTCTTTTTCAAAAGGGGATAGCGCTTCGAGCAGATGTCCGTTTTCAGGCCGAAGGTGTGCTCCATTTCATCCGAGAAGAGCCGGATGAAAGAATCGTATGCAGCCTGATCCAGGACGATTGGATCCAAACCATCCTTTCGTGCGTCGGAGAAATGGAAGTCCATTGGGTTGACGGAATCTTTCAGGTGCTCCACAATAATGATCGTCCATTCAGAAGCGATTTCATTCAGATCCTGCAGGAATGCTTCGCGATTTGCCGCACGTTTCGAGTCGGATTCTAAGGATGAAAGATTAAAATAGGAATCCGGATTGCTGCTATCCGCCTCAATTTCCTTGCAGATATAGTTGAATCCCCCAAATTTGGCCAGGTAATAGACAAACCAGCCTATGCCCACTTCGCTATATCCCGTGGGGCAGACAAGGGTTACTTTGGAGTTTCTTTGAATGCAGCATCCATACTTACTGTTGAGAGGGAAGTGCTCTACGATGAAACGGTCAGCGGCAAACTCTTCGTCGCTAAGTGCGGCGGTGAGATTTTTAAGCCGGAAACACTCGTACTCGTTACAAGTTTCTATTATATCATCCATTGTCATCCCGCACGTTACCTGCAAATAGGACACCGGCCTTCTCTGGGGTACGATATTGATGACTTTGAAACGATCTCCTCCTCCGTCTGGGAGAGAATTCAAGTACTCCCGCAGCCCTTTGTTGCCTCCACGGCGAAATGCGGTTCTCATCCGACCGTGAAAATCCTTGATCTCTTCCGAACGTTTCTCCTGGTCCATGGCATCCGAGAAGCCGGAACTCAGCAGTCCGATCGGCACCGCGAAAATGGCGATGCCGAGTATGCCGACAAGGAAGGCGATAACCTGCCCAGCCGGAGTCACAAGCGGCATGTCTGCCATTTTCCCAGGGTCTCCGATGTATTTGGCAAACGCCCACACGAATGATTGCCATCCGTCAGCGATATCCGGATTGTATTCATGTTCGACCAGATACAGGACAAATGACAGAACGATGGTGATAACTACCAGGAACTCGAAGGAAACCATCAATTCCTTCTTCTTGCTGCGGAAGGCCTCCCCAAAGAAGCGAAAGGCATTCATGTAACGGAATACCCGAAGCACTCGCAACACCCGGAGTACACGCAAGCCTCCAAATCCAAGCCAGAGGGGATATGTGGATACGAAGTCAATCAATCCATAGAATGAGAAACAATAGCGCACGCGTCCCCAGAACCCCTTGTATTTTGGATCGATTTCATCGGCTGCCCATATGCGGAGAGATACTTCTATCGTAAAAAACACCAGAAATATCCAATCGAAGACATCAAGCCATTTTTTAAGACCATCTGAAAGCGGGAATGTCTCCAGGAAAACGGCAATTGTGCTAAGGAAAATCATCCCGATGATGACAAGATCGAGATAATTATTCCATTTGTATGGTTTGGTTTTCAGATCATCGTCGAAAACCAATGCCAGGTTCTCTTTAAAAGACGCCATAAGATACGAATAAGGCCGTTATCTTTTCTTATTAAGCAACCCCAGGCAGTATAAAATAGCCACTTTCTGATCCATGGGCAACTTGGCGGAATCCATGCCTTTGATGTAAATGTCTTTTGTAAAAGATGTAGGCGTGTCCCAAATGCCGACACAAATATCGGCTGCGGTAAGGCGAGGCGTTATGGAAATGGTCTTATCCGCATCAAGGGGATTGGTTGTTATGCAGATCCGGTAATCTGCAAGAGCAGGATTATCGACCAGAGAGATATCGATGCTGCTGGAACTGGGGTACTTTATGAAGCAGATATCGACATCCGCCATAGTTGTCCTTCCCGCCCAGACGCAGATATCAGCCGCGGGCAGAAAATCCGTAAAACGTAGCACCAAATGTGCATTGCGCGGACTGTTTGTAAAGCAGAATCTGGGAGTCTGGGCCTGGGAAAAATGGCCGATGGATAGTAAAAGGATTACCAGACAGGCTATTCTAAATTTTAAAGCCGAATTATTTCCCCTTTTACAGTCCATAACAGAGATATGGGTCCCCTTCAGTTATTTCTTCTGCATCAGGCCGAAGACCCTCACTTTTTCTCCATCTTTGGTGTTCACGGTTGCGCCGTGATAGATATTGGGCAAGGTAGCGGAGGTTAGATTAACGAAAAAGGTTGAAACCAGTTTTTCAGCATAGGTCATCTCCGTGTTTTCGTCAAGTTTATAAGCTTTTGAAAAAGAAGCTACAGTCTCAGGGTTCAAAGCGGCGCTCTCAAGCAGTTCCTTATCCATGATAATCCCAAACGATGCGGCTGTCTGATCTGCGATGTACAACAATATATTTTTTGTCTCTTTATCCTTGTAAGTAACATCCGCCATGAAACCGAATCCTTCAAAAGGGACAGTGGTACTGATCGCCTGCATCTCTCCTAATTCAGGCTTGTCATCGGTTGACATGACCACCTGATAGGTTGCTGTTTCCAACGCATACATCTGATAGGGCTCATTCGCAAGCAACTCGGCATAAGAGGCAGAATTGACATCGACAGGGTTGATGTTAACGCTATTTTCAAAATACTCATATCCCGGAAATTTCAGATACTGCATATCACTTCTTGCAATATTAGAGAACTTCGAATTGGAATGACAAGAAGAAAATAGAAAAACAATAACGGAGAACAGCAGCGTTTTAAACAGTTTTTTCATATTAACTACAATTGGTTTCATTGCTTGCACGAATATACTCATTCCCCCATTAATCTCCAAATAGCGATTCCTCTAATACAGGACGTACTGGCATACCAAATCCGCGCGGCATTGTATTTATTTGGGCTACAAGGGAGGTGTCGGTATAGGCTGCAAGAAAGTAAGCACATCCGGGATCGCCACTCTCAAACTCATAAAGTGAATTGGACCAATAAAGGACTCCAACATCTAAGAAAGCGAGGCGGTCGTCACCTCTTAAACCACAAAGAGGAAGGTGGAGCGACTTGCCGCTGGGACCTGTAATTTTATAATACTTGTGCGCATGAAGTTTCCCATTATCAAAATAACCCTCGCTTTTCAGCTCCCAACTGCATTTATCAATCAACTCCTGCATCTCATCTTTGCTGGGCATGCGCCAACTTCCGCCCCACGAGCTTGCCACGTCATCTGAAGGCTGAAGTATTTTCAAGTTGTCAACCGTCCCCCAATTTGCATTACAGCAATACTTGGTGAAGGTCGTAGAATCAAACTGATATTTATAATTTGAGATATCATAATTGCTCTTCTGCTCGGTTTCTCCCCAAGCGAAATAGCCTCCTACTTCGGAAACGGATCCGGCTCCTACATTGCAAGTGGCCCATTTTACTGAGAGACCAAGATCAACATATTCGTGCCCTTTACTTGTCCCACTGACATCATAACTTTTCATGTTTTTGCATGCAGTAAAAGACACTGCACAAAACCATAAAGCCAAGGAAAGAATTAGCAACTTTTTAATCATAAAAATCTCTTTTTGTTATTAGATTAATCATTAATGATGAATTCGAATTCCCGAACGCATTCTCTACAAATATAGCGAAAAATGGATTTAATTAATTTTCGTTTTTAAAGATTAATGCATACTTTTACAAAATACGTAATTCACCTATTATGAAAAACAAGATTTACCGTTTCTTGGGCCTTTTTTTGGGCTTCTTATTCTTTATTTCGTGCTCCAATGCCGGCGAAGATAGTTCTTACACTTTCAGTACGGTTTCCGCTTGGCCATTGCTTATTCTCGGCTTGCTGTGTGCAATCGCCACGGTTCCTCATGACGAGTCTTCGGACAAAGTCGGTATGCGTGTCGTTGCTGCACTGCTAGGAAGGCTCTCCCAATTTGGTGGTATCGTTTTGTGTATCGCCGGTTTTTGGAGATGGGATTGTCATTGGTTTACCACATTATGTATCTTGATTGGATTCGGAATCCTTGCCAATGCTACAACCAACGCAAGCAATAAGGGATTAGGTGCCATTGTCCAGCTTATCTGCGCAATAGCGGCAGTTGCGGCATGTGTATTCTCGTATATCCAATTGTGGTAATGCGAAGAGTATAATTTGGGTTACCGTCCCGTCGGTCCTCCGACGGGACTTTTCGTTTCCCCTTCGGTTCTGAGGATCAGCTCGGAACACCGTTTTTGAGGAAGCGGAAAAAGAAAAACGGCTAATTATTTAAGTAGCCGTAGTATTTTGCTGATTTTCGTGATAAATACACGACGAAATTATATGCTATCGGATGTAATTGGGGCCCTTTATATGCTTTTTACATCCGTTCTGATGTAGTTTTTAGCGCAAGTAAAAATAGTCAATAAGAATAAACAGATTTGTTTAATTTATTTTGATTATATATCTTTGCAGTGATGCAAAGTAGTAGTATCATATCAGTACCTAGTGTTGGTGAGGTGATCAAAGAGCGGATAACCGAGCTTGGGATTAGCCAAATGGAACTGGCTGCCCGGGTCGGTGAGCATTTTCAGACCATCTCTGCCATCATTAATGGAAAGCGCGAAGCAACCATTCCCCTTTCTGTACGGATTGACGAGGCATTGGGGTTCTCCTCTGGTACAATTGCATTGGCGCAGACCCGATATCAAGTGGAAAAAGAAGTAAACGGGAAGCAATCAGAGAGCATGAAGGAAAAACGGCATATTATCTTGGAGAAGATCAAGGCCAATGGTGGCTTTTGGTCTTACCAGGGTATTCCAGAAAGTCTGGACGATGATGCAGTCATTGAAGCTGCTCTTGTTCATCTTGATCTGGAAGACCTGCCGCTTCTGTTTGGAATATGGAGCAAAGCCCACATCAAGCGGGTCTGGAAAGAACGTTTGGTCAGTCAAGGAAAGCGGATGAACATTCGGGACTATACTCTCGGAGAGAAATTCTTCGAGATCCAGAATCCGGAAGAATACCTTAAACGAAACGCGAAATTTCATAAGTGGTAATTACGACTGTTTCCATTTTTGAAACAGTCGCGCAGAAACGCCCAGAAG
>JAEEII010000225.1 GCA_016281295.1 Bacteroidales bacterium | reverse complement strand
GACAGTGTAGAGGTCATCCTCATACAGGACAGCCGGATCCGGATTTGACATTGAAAAACACCATCGGTTATGGTAGAGCTCGAATGAATAACCGTCGAAAGCGGCTTCATTTCCTACTACAAAGAGGGTGTCAACCCGCACGACGAGGGATGGTTGCGCCATCAGACTGAATCCGGCGAGCAGCAACAAAACCGCAACGGTCATGGATCTTTTCATTTTTCTTTGTTTTGATGATAAACTCTATTCATTCAACGTGACAAAATTACAATTTTATTTATAGGACGCAGAAATGCCAAAGAGTTGCAGCTTGTGGAAATTTTTTTTTCAAGAAGTCGCGTCTCTTCAAGATGCAGCCGAGGAGGTGCGTTCTCGCCCACACACACTGCGGCTGTTGCCTTTTGAAATGCGTTTTCGTTCCGTTCTACCTGCAACAGAACCAATTTGTGCAAGTGTAGCTTGCACAAATCACACCTCTATTTTCAAATATTTTCCAACATTCTCTTAAACTCCTCTTCTGTTGGCAAATATAGCTTATAACGTGAGGCGAATATCTGTTTTCCCTCGTTTAGTACAGAGTATTTGACAATGGCTTCGCTTTTTTGCGAACAGAGAATGATGCCGAGCGTCGGGTTGTCGTCAGGATTCTTGTAAAGTGCATCGAACATGCGGATATAGCTATCCATCTGCCCGACATCCTCGTGTGTTAGTTTTCCCAGTTTCAAGTCAATTAGCACATGGCACTTCAGAATGCTGTGATAGAACACCAAATCAATGTAGAAATCATCATCATCGTAACGCATCCGTTTCTGACGCGCCACAAAGCAGAATCCACGGCCCAATTCCAGCAAAAACTGCTGCAAGTGGTCAATCAACGCCTGTTCCAAGTCGCTTTCATGCAAAGCTGGATACTCTTTCAGGTCAAGAAATTCCAGCACAAAAGGGTCACGAATAAAATGTTGTGGAGCGAGTTGCGCCATTTTTTCCTTTGCCTCATCAACAACAGGCGTTTTATCCTTGCTTACCAGCAGTCGTTCATAATAAAGCGTGGATATTTGTCGGTCAAGTTGTCGCGTGCTCCATACGCTGTCTGCCGCCTCGTTCATGTACCATAGCCGTGCCTGTTCATTTTCGACGCTGAGAAGGCGACGATAATGCGACCATGTCAATTCGGGACGCAGTGTGTCCCGAATTTGAAACATTTGATAAAACTGTCTCATTTTCCGAAGTTCGCGCTCATCAAAGCCTTTGCCAAACTCGGCGGTCAATCTCTCCGATAATTCTTTCAACACGCCTTTGCCATATTCGGCCCTTGCTGCACCTCGCAGCTCGTTTTCAACAATCTGCTGCCCAATCAGCCAGTAGCTTTCCACCATTGCAAAATTAATGGCCGTGTACGTCCGTTGCCGAGCCGAAGCCAGAATTGACCTTACAATGGAATAAAGTTCTTCCATATTTTGTTGCCGTCCTACTTCTAATGTATTATCCATCTTTTCATTCATTGCTTGAGACTGCAAAAATAAAACTTTTTGCATGAGGACGCAACACTTGGTTTTATTTCTTTATTCCAAAAAACTTCAGGGGACTTCTATTTTTCACTTCTTCACGTCGCAGCCTACCTTGGTGCGAAGTCCGTTAAAAATCTTTTGGCGACAACAACGCTGCAAAATTACAACTTTATTTATGATGACGCAAAAAAGCAAAAGGTTACAGTATGTGGAATTTTTTTCAAGGAGTTGCGTCTCTCCGAGACGCTGTTACGGAGCTGTGTCCTCGCCGCCCCACACTGCGCTCCTTCGTCGCTGGTGTGGGGTTAATTGCGCTTCGCGCGTTTTGTCCCTCCGGGACTGCTCAAGGAAGAATATCTTCATATTATTTTATTACCATCTTAACAACCTCTTCGACACCGCTATTCCCGAAATCCCTCTCCACATCGGGGGCAATTCCGTTCGAGCAGTCGCGGTTGCGCGTGTCAAAGCTTCTGAACGTGTTGATCATGCAGATGATGCCCGAGGGGAGCGGCACCACAAGCGGCTGACCTGTAGCACCCGCTGTGGTTTTTCCCACCACGCACACGTTCGGACTTTGCACGAGCTGCATGACGAAACCCTCTGCGGCGGAGGCGGTTCGCGGACCAACCCAAACGAATACTTTCCCATGATACCGTTGCGAGTCGGGGTTCCCATTTGCCACCGTAGTCGATTGAATGGTGTCGAATGCATTGTTGAACAGGTGCGGGCAATAGACCCGTTTGGTGTACTCATCCACAGATTCAGGATTCCCGTACAGCATTCTCGCAGCCGCCCAAGCACGGTAAGCGGAATTGTTAACCCGTGGCATCGCCATACCTGACAACATAATCAAGTCTTTATCAATAAGATAGGGTGTCATGGGAGAGTACTCTCTTCCGTCGCCACCCAGATTGTTGCGCAAATCCAAAACGAAATTTTTATGCTGGTTAATGGTGGAGAAATGCTTCATGAACGTGTCCACCGTGGCCGCTGTGCATTCGTCAATACGCAGGTACGTTGCATCTTGCATAGGAAACACCATAAATAGATTGTTATCTCCACCCGTTTCTCCGTTTTCCGTCGCCATCCAATGGAATTTCAACTGTTCCTCTTCCTGTTCCTTTGACGGAGAGAAATGCCAGTCGTAACCTATCGACAGCTTCTTGAGGCCTTTTCCCGTTTTCACCTCCATTTCCAGCTTTTTATTATAGCTTTTCGGTTGGAAAATCATGGGATGGGTGGCATTCGGTGTGAACATCGCCGCCTCAAGCAAGGTCTCCTGATTGGTGCAAGAAATCAGCGGCACCACATTTTGCGTAAACCATTCCACCGCTGGAATTCCGTTAATACGGACGATTTCATCCCCAACCAAAACCTTGTCAGCATATTGGGAGCTGATATTGCGGATGTAAATCCTGCCGTCGCGACACTCCGTCTGCAGCCGTATCATCGCCAAGTAAGGCAGCAACTGTTGCGGCATCATGCAGTATGTGTGGCTGTTATGGAAATGCGCCACAAACTCCTGCATCGTCAGGTAGTGCTCGAAATCGTCCTTCGTCCGCTGAATTTTCGGAATATAGGCCGCGTAGAGACTATCCATGTTCAGCCCCTGACAATGATCCATATTGGCGAAGTTGTAGGACATCTCTTTCCAAACCATAGAAAGCTCGTATGCCTTCTGCTCGGACGTGAGCGTGTTGGGAACCTCCTGCCCCTTAACAAACCCTAATGGGAGCAGAAGCAGGAGGGTCAATTTGATGATGATGTTGTTCATTGTAAGGTATTTGTTAGTTGTCCTTTATTGCTTGAATTTGTTGCGTCTCTCCGAGACGCTGCCACGGCGGTCGCACCCTCACCCCACACCGCGCTCCTCCGTCGCTTGTGTGGGGTTATTAGGATGCCGTGCCGCCGGCACGATGCCCGAGCGCTATTGCAGGCAAGAAAAACTATTTGATTTTCTTCAACGTCATACGTTCAGCATAGCCAGTGTACTGGGAATCCTTGTCGTAATAAAGATTGATTTGTTTGGCAGTGCATTTCTCCACTGTCCAATGGGTATGGTGGAAGAAAAAGTCTCCAGTCGTCTCGTCATAGGACCAGGTGCTTTGCTCATGGGTGCCGTCGCTCCAATTCTCATCGTAGGTGCCGTCTGCTTTTATAGTAAACGTGATGGTGACACCCTCAAACGGGTTTGTCGGAGCGGTACCATTTACAGGTTCCCACATGTAGTCCGCATTCCATTTTCCGATAAAAGACTCTCTGGTCACTTTCTTGTCAGAACAAGAGCTCAGAACCGTTACTGCGGCGAACGCCATCGCCAAGATAAAAAACGCTTTTTTCATTTCTTTGATTTTTAATGATGATTTATTAGGGTTTGATATTTCCAAGTCATTCTACATTTCGCATTGTTTTCGCTGGCAAAACTACAACCGTTTTCCGAAATATTTAATCCCTCACAACAGGAATATGTTCCCTCTCAGGGCAAAATATGACGAGGTGGCTGAAAAGGAGGTTGTTTTAATAGGTCATATTGCTGTTTATCTGTCGGTTGAAAAATCGTGACGGGGCGGCGTGTGAGAGGGAATAAATCGGGAAGCGGACGAAAATGAAGGATTAAACCTGTGTTTTGAATGGATATTTTGCGTATTTTTGCTGCCGAAACAAACACCTGACGATATGAAAAATTCAAACAAGATTGTTACCATTGTATTGAACGTTCTGTTTTGCGCCACGTTGCTCTGGTTCTTCTCCCGAAATTGCTTCCTCCGTCCATACGCCGGGGCACAATGGAAAGAGGCCCTTATAGGAGTGCTCTTACTGGCGTCACTGTATGCCAACTACTTCCTGCTCTATCCGCTGCTTATTGAAAAGAAGCGATCGCACCTGTTGTACTGGTTGGCCGTGGTGATCATGGTGTTGGTCGTTGCAGTGCTGGAATTAGTCATCGCCTATCCCGGCATCATGAAATGCAACGGATTCCTTGTCGAACAGATCGGATTCTTTTCTTTTTTCTCTACAAGATTGCTTCTCGTTGGCGGCCGCGACCTTGCCTTCAATCTCTTCCCGTATTTGTTCAGGGAGCGGAAGCAGCTGAAAGAGGCTTTCGATGCTGAGGTGAGGATTGTGTATCAGGAAGTTCGCAAGCTCGACGTGATCGATCATCACAACAAAAACAAACTCATCCTCATTCCTATCGATGACATCTACTACTGTCTGCAGGACGGCAACTACACCCGCATCTACACGGTGGACAATATCTGGTACAGCCGCCTCGGCTCCATGATTCACCTTGAGCAACTATTTGGGGATGAGGAGTTTGTGAGAATTTCCTCCACGCTGTTGGTTCCCTACAAACACATTGCCTCGTGCAAGGGAAACGAGGTTGTGATGAAAAAGATGCCCTGGACGCGGACGCCCCTCAAATTCACCATTGACACGAAAAATAGCAACGAGATTTCCGAGCGGATAGCCCGTTATTTGGAAACCGCCAAAACAGGACATCGTAGAGACGGGGGGCGCAATGTCTCTACAAGCAACGAACAGCGTGACCGTAGAGACGGTGCACGCACCGTCTCTACATCGGGGAGGAAGAGACGACACCCCGTCAACCCTTCGCAAGAGAAGCAAGAGACCGTTTTCGCCTTCATCCAGTCGCACCCCGGCACCCGTTCCACCGAAATCATCGCTGAAACTTCCCTTTCGCTGAGCACCGTGGAACGCTGTCTCGCCGAGCTCCGCAAGCAGGGGCGCGTGGAATACGAGGGGTCGAAGAAAAGCGGCGGGTACCGGGCGGTGTAGAAAGCAATTCATAATTTATAATTCATAATTCACAATTCACACGTCACACGTCCATTATTACGGTTAGAGAAAGCCTGTATGATGCGGCTCAAAAAATTTTCCACACATAGCAAAAAGGGGTTGGAAATCTCATTAAATTTGATATTTTTGCGCCATACTAAAAAAGATGATGGACGAGAAATTAAGTTATTGTGTTACAAATGATTGCTTGATTTTTCGTTTTGTTCTTTTGCGGTGTGGGATGAAACTTTTTGACAATATATAATTGCAGTAAAATAAACGAATTTATGGCATCAACAGAGCAAATCACGAAAATTGACGACATCGTCGTCCGTTTTGCG
>JAEEII010000224.1 GCA_016281295.1 Bacteroidales bacterium | reverse complement strand
TCCCTTCTAGCCGGCCACGACGCGCCCGGGAATCTAGGGTCCATGGTTGAGGGCATCCGCAAGGGTTTCTACCTCAACATCGCCGGCGGCAAAGTGAAGAAGAGCATCCTGATGGCCGAGGACATCGCCCGCCTGCTTCCCTTGCTGGAAGACAAGGATGGCGTGTATAACGTTTGCGATTCGTATCAGCCCACCTTTGGGGAGATCTCCGCTTCAATCGCCAAGCAATTGGGAAAGCACAAGCCCATCAGTATCCCCTACTGGATCGCCTGGTGCATGGCGAAAGTCGGCGACCTGCTCGGCTCCAAAGCCCCCATCAATTCGTACAAGCTGGAGAAGATGACCAAATCCCTGACGTTCAGCAACGAGAAGGCTCGACGGGAACTGGGGTGGGAGCCGATGGATGTTTTGACATACTTTAGTATTTAAACATTTTTCTTTATATGAAAAAGCTATTTGTAGAGAATTTCGGCCCAATTAAGAGTGCCGAGATTGAGATAAAAAGTGTTAATCTATTGATTGGGGAGCAATCCATTGGGAAAAGTACCCTGGCAAAGCTAATCACTATCATGACAGATTATTACAACCTTTCAATGATAGTCCAACTAGGCATACAGGGGTGGAGGTCTCAACTCACGTTATATGGGCTTGATTTATATGATGACGAGATTAGTCGAGTCGAGTATTCTTTTGATGAAGATGACGTCGTATTTCAACTTAAGATTCATTCTGGTAGTGTAATCTCCTCATTAAAAAAGGATGGGAAGATTATTACCAATAAAGTGGCGATTTTTAACGAATTACTACATCTAAGGCCAATCTATCATTTGGATGTATTTCGAGAACAATTAAAAAAGGCTAGGGCAAAAATTAACAAACAAGAACAGGGTTCTGACGTCCTTTCATTAGTCTTTTTACTAAACAACTCTCTTTATATACCGGCCGAGCGCAGTTTATATTCTATGATTAGCAAACTACAACCAGCCTTGACATTAACAAAGAATGCTATACCTACGCCCTTCCTTAGGTTTATGTTAGAGATGATCAATGCTCAATCAAAGTACCCTCAATATGATTCAACCATTCTGAACATCACATATCTTAATAAAGATGGTGATGACTTTTTTATTGATTATAAAAGTAATAAACAATACCCTCTTTCCGTTGCCTCATCGGGAATCCAATCAACCATTCCGCTTCTTCTCGTTCTTGAGTATGAGGTAAATAATGGTGAATATTCTTCGATAGTTATAGAAGAGCCTGAAACCAATCTGTTTCCTTCAACCCAAGTTGCATTGTTGAGATTCATCTTGGAGAAAGTATTAGACAATAATCGGACATTAACTATCACCACGCATAGCCCTTACCTTTTGTCTGCGATGAATAATTATTTATTTGCCGGTTCAATTAAGAATAATGTTGATGAGACAGATGTCCGTATAGTTGATAATATTATCCCACGTCCTATTCAACTAGGAGTGGAAAAGTGTTCTGTATATTCTCTAGGCCAAGGCATCAATTCCGAGGGGAAATACTGTGTTTCTTTGATTGACAAAAAAACGGGAATGATTGATTTAAATTGCCTTGATATTATTTCAGAGAAAATGGCCCAAGAGTTTGGAGAACTAGAGGATGCGTACCTTAATGCTACAGCGATCCAACATTAATGATATGATTGACTACACTGCAATTAATAGATTACGACTTAAAGACGTTTTTTCAGACAATAGTGTTGTTGCTTCTATAACCTGTGACGAGGACTATCTTACTCTATTATTTGAACACTCCGCCCGTAATCACATTTTTGTGCACGATGATCCTGAAGTAGGGCACGCTATTTATGTCGCGGATACAAGTAGTTTGGGGAGCAATCGTATTTTTATTGCCAATAATCCCTCACGTGAAGATGTGTTTTTGCTCCACATTGATGGTGTTCTTTACAATCATTCTAGCAAATGTGACTGTGCTTTATTAACAAAAAATGATCTGTTTTTCATAGAGTTAAAGTCAAACGCAAATAATAGAACCATCATTTCCCTTTCCTCTAATTATCAAATGGCCTTTAATCAACTACTTTTTACCGTGCAAGACTTTATCGCTCGATTTAAAGTAGAAAAACAGGATCTTTGCTCATTAGTTAATGTTAAAGCTTTCGCCGTGTTCAACAAAACTGTACCAAAAAATTCAGCTTATCAAAAGAAACTATCCGCTGATTTTATACGTGCTACAAAAAAAGTAAAACTCATCTTTGCGAACGAGACTACACTTGAAATGTAAGGACCTTTCGTTTTTTCTGTTTTTAATGTTAGCCTATATTGGACTTCTTCCAGGTTATTCTCTTTTGGGCGCGAGGGAAGTGTAACCGTTTCCAATGAAGCGCGATTTATCCATTGTATTAATCATCGTTCTTATTTGATAAAACTCTGTTTCCATAGCTATCTCATAACTCGTTATAGACAAGATGATTATTGATGATACCATTCTTGATTTTCTGACCACCCAAGCGCGGCAGAGTCCCCGCCTGCGGATGAACCTGGATCTGCGGAATGGGCCGGAGGATGGGTCGCAGCGGATGCTGAATGCTCTGGAGCCGGGGACGCAGTTGCCCATTCACCGGCATCGGGGATCTTCCGAGACGGTGGTAATCCTGCGAGGTCGGGCGACGCAGTACTTCTATGACGACGCTGGGCAGATGACGGAGAGCGTGACGATGGCGCCCGGGTCGGAGTGCGTCGGGATGTCGGTAGAGAAGGGCCGCTGGCACAAGCTGGTCTGCCACGAGTCAGGCACGGTCATCCTGGAGTGTAAGGACGGGGCTTATGAGCCGACGGGGCCGGAGGATATTCTTGTACCGACAGAATCTTCGGCACCAGGATCGAATTTGTGAGGGATTATTTGATAACTATTGACCTACCTGGATTAGATGAATCCCATTTTCTACTTCTACATTCTTTGCATCATCGTCTGCATGCTCACGGTTGCGGAGCTCGTATACTTTTGGATTGCGGACAAGTGCAACATTGTGGACAAGCCCAACGAGCGGAGTTCACATACGAAGGTGGTACTGCGGGGCGGTGGGATCATATTCCTTTTCGGGGTGTGGATCTGGGCGGCATGTATCGGAATCCGGTATCCCTGGTTTCTGGCGGCGGTAACGCTGGCGGCGGTGGTGAGTTTCATCGACGACATCCGTTCATTGCCGGATTCTGTACGGCTGATTGCGCAATTCGTAGCAATGGGACTGATGTTCTATCAGTTAGGAATCCTGAAACCGGAGCTTTGGTGGGCGGTGATCCTGGCGCTGATCGTGTGCGTGGGGGCGACGAACATCTACAACTTCATGGATGGGATCAATGGGATCACGGCGGGGTATTCGATGGCGGTGCTGTTGCCGCTGTTCGTGAAGAACGGGGCTTTCAAGTCTCTGGACCCGAGTGGAGTAAATGGGATCGGAATCTTCGTGGACCAGCAGCTGATCATAGTGATGATCCTGGCGGTGCTGGTGTTTGCGTATTTCAATTTCCGGCCGAAGAACAAAGCCCGCTGCTTCGCCGGCGACGTGGGGGCGGTGGGGATGGCGTTCATCCTGCTGTTCATGCTGGGCTGCCTGATCGTCCAGACCGGGGATGTGACCTGGCTGGTCTTCCTGATCGTGTATGGCGTCGACGGCTGCTGCACAATTGTTCATCGGATCCTGCTGCATGAGCATTTGGGCGAGGCGCACCGCAAGCACGCTTACCAGCTGATGGCTAATGAGTTGGGGATGTCGCACATGGCGGTTTCGCTGATCTATATGGGGCTGCAACTGGTGATTTCGCTGGTGATGGTGTTTGCCATTCCGAATAACATTTTGGCGCACTGGATCTATCTGGTGGCCGTGGGCATCGCCCTGGTTGCAGTTTACGTTCTCTTCATGAAGAAGTACTATCCGCTTCATGAAGCGTATTTGAAGAGTCTATAATTCTTCTCATTTTTATAGATCATTTATTAGATAATGAAAATACTTGTTACAGGCGCGAAGGGTTTTGTCGGTAAGAACCTTTGCGCACAATTGAAGAACATTCGGGATGGGAAGGCCCGCAACTACGGTGTTACCATCACGGAAGTATATGAATATGACCTGGACTCGACGCCCGAGGAGTTGGAACGGTGGTGCGCCGAGGCGGACTTCGTGTTCAACCTGGCGGGGGTGAATCGACCGAAGGAGGCCAGCGAGTTCATGAGCGGGAACTTCGGGTTTGCATCGACGTTGCTGGATACACTCAAGAAGCATAACAACGCCTGCCCGGTGATGCTGTCGTCGAGCCAGCAGGCTTCGTTGGCAGGGCGGTTCGGGAACTCCGAGTACGGTCGGTCGAAGAAGGCTGGCGAAGAGTTGTTCCTCCGCTACGGCGAGGACACGGGCGCCCGGGTGCTTGTTTACCGCTTCCCGAACCTGTTCGGCAAATGGTGTCGGCCCAACTACAACAGCGCCGTGGCCACGTTCTGCCATGCGGTGGCCAACGACCTGCCGTACACGGTCAATGATCCGTCGGTGGAGCTGGAGCTGCTCTACATCGACGACCTGGTGGATGAGATGATTGCGTGCCTCCGCGGGGAGGAGCATCGCCCGGATCTCCTCGCCCGACACCTCGAAATTGAGCACCTCCTCCGAGCCTATGCGGCGCTCCTGGATCAGCGCGCGCCCGGAGACCACGATGAAGAATTCCCACTTGCTGTTGTGCCAATGCTGCCCCTTCGTCACCCCCGGCTTGGAGATGTTGACCGAAACCTGCCCGCCCGCGACGGTCTTCAGCAGTTCGGTGAACGACCCCCGCTCGTCGGCATTCGTCTTCAAGGGGACCGCCACTTTCGACGCCGGCAGGTAGCTCAGGAAAGTCGAATACAGCTTCTTCGCGAAGCTCCCGGCTGGGATCTCGGGCACGACGAGTGTCCTGCGCTGCGCCTCGAAGGCGTCCAGCAGTTTCACGATCT
>JAEEII010000223.1 GCA_016281295.1 Bacteroidales bacterium | reverse complement strand
GCCGTTATCGCCAAGGATATCCCATTGATGATCGGCAAACTTCCAATAAGCGCCCGTGTTGTTTTCGTCGCCGTTGCCCGCAGTGCCTATGTATTGCAGATTGCCTTGGGAGAAATACGCCCTCTGCCCATCGCTCAACGTAAACATACCGTTGATGGCGCCGATGGGAGCCGCACCCGCATGGGTGAAAACCGCCACCAAGTTCCTGTTGCCGTTGACCGTGAAGCTATAGGCGTTCTCATCGGACACCACCTCCTCATCCTCTGTCCAATGAAGGAAGTCGTAGCCCTCATGAGCCACGGCAGTGACGGTAGCTCGGGTGTCCTCAAAATATACACGCGATCCACCCACAACACCATACAACGTGTCATTGGATGCTGCGTTGATGTTAAAGCTCACATTGGAACGGACCAGACGCACCGGGTTTGCTTGCTCTCTGCGCAAATCATCAATGAAGAGACCGTCACCTTCGCAATTGCTGAAGCCAAATCCCCAAGCGGCGACAGGATTATAATCATCTGCTGACGAGGTCCAGTAGCAACCGTACACTTCGTCCTCATAACCATAAACATGCCAGTTATGCACATAGTTCCCATTAACCAAGAAACCCGCAGCCGGCAGGAAGACTGCTCCATGCTTCTCCAACCCATTCCATTGGGAAACGGTAATGATGTTGGCATCGTAATCGGCATCGGCTTCATTGGTGCCATTCAAAGTGTAATAGGAAACGTCCCAATCGTCAGGCAGCAATATAATGCCGTAAACATCGTTCAAAGTAGCTTTGGCATACCGTATGCCGGAACGGGTGTTTCTGGTATTGATCAGATAATCCCATTCCTCATAGGACAAGGTGCGCCATCCTCCGTTTTCCTTGTTGCCGCCATTGGCGATGGCATGATAACCCCAATCCGCTTTGCCCGTTCGGTCAAACAAATGACCGTTTTCCAGTCCGTAGGCGTAATACCCAATACCATTAACCTGCCAAGGTTGACAATTCTCCCCTCCGTGCTCGTAGCCACTGGAACTCCAGCAGAACAGGTCACGGTTTGCTTTACGATCATCCGAGCTTTGTCCGTTGTCGCCCATATAATCCCATTGATGCTCAGCGAATTTCCACTGAGGGACATCAGAACTGCCGATATACTGCAAGTTGCCTTGAGAGAAATAAACCTGTTTCCCCTCACCCACCGAGAACTGTCCTGTGAAAGCGCCGTCCGTGATGTCGGCATCGGCATAGCGGAAGTTCGCCACTATGTTTCCGCCGCCAGTGACGGTGAAGGAATATTCGGCCTTGGTGGAAACCACCTCACCATTCTCGGTCCAGCCGACAAAGACATAACCCTCATTGGGTGTCGCAACCAAGGTGCATTCGGTTTCTACCCCGTAGACACCTGCCCCACTTACCATACCCCCTTCAACAGGGTTGGTGGCAGTGCCGATAGCAAAGGAATAGCTTTGAGCTTGACGAACCAGACGCACCGATAAGCCATAGTGCCTAAAAAAATCACTATCGAAAACAAAAGCATCCCCGAAGAAATACACGCTACTGCTTGCTGTTGATGACCACCAAGCACCGCCTTCATTAATATTGTTGATTCTGATTCCATTTCGATCGCCTGCGGCAGGCATGAATACGGCACCATGCTTTTCAAGCTCTTCCCATTGCGTATCTGTAATGACATTACTTTCGTAGGTGCTTTCCCAATTGATGCCATTGGGATTATTCAAAGTGAAATAATCCGGATCCCAGTCATCAGGAAGCAGGATTACACCATTGATGCCATTCAATTGCGCGCCTGCATAGCGTATTCCCGACAGCGTTTGACGCTTCCTCAACAAGTAAGACCATTCCTCAAAGGTCAATGTCCGCCACCCGGAATTCTCTTGGTTGCCACCGTTGCTGATGGCGTTGTAACCCCAGTCGGCCTGACCCGTTTGGTCGAACAAGTTATAGGTTTCGCTGCCGTAGACGTAATAGTCCCAATAACTCGTGCTTGTTGACCATGGTTCGTAGTAGGTGGCTCCATGGTCATAGCCGCTGGTGCCCCAACCGAAGAGGTCGATCCAACCATCATAGGATTCAGAAATGCTCGCATTGTCATCCCCCACATAATCCCATTGATTCTCGGCGAACCTCCAAGTATTGGTGGAGGCTTGGTATTGAAGGTTACCTTGCGAGAAATTGATTTGGGTGCCTTTGTTTATGGAAAACACCCCACTCAGAGCACCAGTCTGCCCCATAACTTCCGTCATCCCCACCACACCAAGCAGCAGGACGAACAAGACGGCTCCTACCGTCCCTCTTAATTGTAAATGTTTCATTTTCAACATAATATTAATTTTTAAATCCATTGTTTCAATGCATATTTACACCTATCATACAGGAAAACAAGATTCCTATATAATATTAGAGGGGGCAAAAACCAGTATTAGTCAAAAAAAAATTAATTTTTTTACTTTTTTTTTCAAAGCCAAAAAAAGCGAAGTTGAGCATTGAGAATTATGTTAGAGGTCAGAGCTACCCCGTTAGGGGTTAAATCTCGGTAGGCCCCGGGTAGAACGCTCCCCCTCTCCACAGTGGAGAGGGGGTCGGGGGGTGAGGTCCGATGAGGCCCAGTTAAAGCTACCCCGCTTTTATAAAATTCGCTTCATTCGCTTCATTCGCCGATTTATTAATATTCGCTTCATTCGCCGTTAAATACCCAGAATTATGAAACTATTTTATTCAAAACACTTGCATATTTTAAAAATATACCTTATCTTTGCGGCATCATTTTAACCCAACTCATTATCAAACAACCACCAATCCCTCTAAATTAATAATTCTCAATTACCATGTGCGAACGTTACCTCAACCCATTTGTCGATTACGGCTTCAAGAAGCTGTTCGGCACCGAGGAGAACAAAGACCTCCTCATCAGCCTCCTCAACGCGCTCCTCTGCCG
>JAEEII010000222.1 GCA_016281295.1 Bacteroidales bacterium | reverse complement strand
CCCGGCTGCCTTACACTGATTTCGAAGAGATCCTGCCGACCATGGACAAGGCCGGATACTATTCCGTGGAATGCTGGGGCGGCGCGACTTTTGACTCCTGCCTGCGTTACCTGGGAGAGGATCCGTGGGAACGTCATCGATGCAACGGTTGTGCTCCCCGCCGTCGAGATTGGCAGCCTCACCGCAAGTGGCCAATGCGTAGTTCCAGCCTTTCTCTTTGTTCAACTCCACCAACCGTTTGGCAAACTCTACCATCTGCTCCGGCGACCATTCCGAATATTTGATTTTGCTCTTTTCCAGGTTGGCTTTCACTTTTTTATATAAGGCGATGTCGGCATAACTGAAAACGAGTTTTTCCGTGTAGCCTTTCAGTTGATTGCCAATCTTTTCCACTTTCCTCAATAGGTCATCCATACCGATTTGCTCGGTCAGAATCAACGGATCGAAACGCCAAATCACGCGACCTTTGCCTAACTTGTCCACTAACCTTTTGAAGGTGTCAATCCTATGCTCCAAGTGTGGGACGCCTTTTTCCAAACCTTCTTTCTCGTAATCGTTGAGCGTATATTGGAGGTAGCAGCCGATGTTCCTTTCCTTTAGTTCGTCCAAATGTTCGAGCAACGGCTCTGGGTTCTTCGACCAAAACACGATGAAGCGGCATTTCTCATACGAAACGAAACTCTTCACACCATTGAAAGGATTAGTCCAAGCGGAATAGCCCACTTTCAGCCGATGAAAGAACCAGTCGGCATAGAAAGCGGGAATGTCCGTGCTGCGGCTTGCTGAGATGATCACGGGAGCCTGAGCATCAGCTATTTCGCCGTTATCCCGCCGTATTTGTGTCTTTGTCCAAGTTGTCATGATAGCTTAAGGTTTTAATAAGTTGATAGGGGCTACATATACTCCGTCTTTGCGCTGGTAGGCCCCGCCAACGGCAGTCAATACCATCAGGAACGAGGGTGACTTCTCGTCACTTTTCTTTTCGATTTTTTCTTTCAGTGTTTTCAATGATGAGGCTCCGCTTTCAATCAAATCTTCGCCACCTAGTTTTATCTCAATGGCGCCCCATCGTCCGTCTTCCAAATGCACAACAGCATCGCACTCTAATCCAGCATTGTCTCGGTAGTGACGCACTTCGCCCCCCATTGAGCTGACATACACTCTTAAATCTCGCACAGCCATGTCTTCAAAAAAGAGTCCGAAACTGTCTAAGTCGCGAAGCAGGTCTTCGGGCATCACATTCAATGATCGGCAAGCAATTGATGTGTCCACAAAGTGTCGTGTGGGTGTGGACCGGATGGAGGTCTTCGAGCGGATGTTGGGATTCCATGCTTCCATGTCTTCGATGATGAAGAGGTCCTCTAGAGCCTCCATGTAATCATCAAAGGTTTTGGTGTCCATTGTCCTTTCGTTGCTCTGCTGCACATCGGCGATAATCGTTGAAATCGCAGCCTCAGATGAAATGTGTCGGGCGTGACTTCTTACAATCATTTTCAGCACCTCGGGTTTCTTGTTGCGGAAACGCTCGTTTTCACAGTCCTCAAACACAAACAATCCATTCCAATAGTTTTTTGTGATTTCAAGAGCTATTTCTTTTGGGGCTAATACAGAGATGGGCCAACCGCCGCGGCAGAGTAGATGTGCCACGTCTTCTAAAGTGAAGTCTTGGTTCATGTCCCACGGGTATTCCTTGCCTCCATCGAATAGGTCTCGCAGTGAAACAGTGCCCTTCGACTCCTTTGATTCCCATAGGCTCATCGGGCGCATCCTTACGGGCGCTATTCTTCCAGCACCACTGTGATGCACCTCTGTTTTGTCTGCGGGAGTGGAACTGCCAGTCAGAATGTATTTCCCGAATTCGTAGTGGAAGTCAAGATCGTCTTTCACTTGATTCCATACGTCTGGTGCTTTCTGCCACTCGTCAATCAGTCGGGGCGTTTCTCCTGCCAGTACTCCTTTGGGGTTCATTCTGGCCATCGCGATGGCTTGTTTTGTGTTTAGTTTCACAAAGCTTTTCTGATAAAGCATGCATGTGGTCGTCTTTCCACAGAATTTTGGGCCAGCTACTAATACTGCACCTGACGTTCTTAATGCCTTTTCTAATTCGGTTTCGATAAGTCTTGGATAATACATTTTTTGTTTTTTTGCTTCTTTTACGCTGCAAATATATATAATTCCCAAGATTTTCAATTAAAAATTCCCAAGATTTTCAATTAAAAATTCCCAAGATTTTCAATTTAGCCTTTTGCCTGATAGATTGATGACAGGATAATGTAGGAGAAACGCATCCTCATCTTGATTATTATTCTTACCTTTGCCGTCCAATCAATTTCAAAAATGAAACACACCTATTATCCTCAAGGCACCTGTAGTCAGGTGATTGAATTTGAAATCATTGACGGCACCGTTCACAACGTACAGTTCTACGGAGGCTGTGATGGCAACACACAAGGGGTAGGACGTCTGGTGGAAGGCATGAAAGCCGAGGAGGTCATTCAGCGGCTGGAAGGCATCCGTTGTGGATTCAAATCGACATCTTGTCCCGACCAGTTAGCCAAGGCGTTGCGACAAGCGGTAGAAGAGGAGCTATATAGTTAATTTTGCCACACCTTTGCTGGTGGTGACGATGTATAGACCGTTTTTTAGACTGCTGATGCTTAGTGGTCCGGTGTATATCTCTTGCATCACCAAACGACCTGTTGCGTCGTAGAGGCTTACCGCCTCTTGGTCGGCTCCGTTAATGTAAAGAAGGTCTTTGGTTGGGTTTGTATATATCCCTAGAACGTTCGGGCTGCTTTCAACTATGCCATCAATTCCACCGAATACCAGCTTGATGTTGGGACGTTGGTTAATCATCTCTTTGAACCCGTTGAAGGAGGATGGGTCGCAGGGGTTGGGGTTTTGATCATCACTAAAGTAGCTGAGCACCGAATTGTTTGCTGCCGTGTACATGAAATATCGGATGGCGAAGTCGTCGGAATTTTCATCAATGGCGATCAGGAGGTTGTCGTTGCCGTTGTATGCAAAGGGATTGTCGAAGTCGATGGTCATCCATCCGTCGGTGTTGGCGGGGATAGTCCAGGGGCCTGAATACACCTTGTCGGTGGGGGAGAAGGTCTCAATGTCGGTTGGGTCGGAGAATGCTTCTTTCGACACATGTTTCATATACACGTCGATGTCGAAGGTGTGTTCGCTGCTGTAGCTGTAGGCGATATGGAAACGGATGGCTTTGATGTTCCCTGCGAATTCGATTTCATTGGCAAGAAAAAGATGCTCGGTGAGAGAGTAGTTGTAAAGTGTGTTGACGGGTACTTGGTTGCTGATGTCTGAACCGTCACCGATGGTAATGGTTTGAGCATGTGCCATCATGGTTGTGGCTAATGCTGCTAAAAATAAAAATTTCTTCATGATTATAGAATGTTGATGATTTGTCGGGTGGTATATAAGAGAATTGGTTAGTGCTGGAGACAAAGGTCTTGCGTTTGCTGGCTAAATGAGTGCTTGCTATTTGCAAGGTTTTCTATGGTTACTGATTTCAAGACAACATGACAAAGATAGCGATTTATTTGACACCTTGTTCGACCATTTCGGAAAAAACTTTCAACCTCGCACGGTAATAATTTCTTTTAAAGATGCATCTTTATAGTTCGAAAAGCACCTTGTCCTCAACAGTATCGGAAAAGTCAAAATACGCCCTGGTCTCCCTAAAGGTAATGATAGGCGTGACCTTTTTCAAAGTTTCCTTGTTGACAATGGATTCGTAGGGAAGCTTAGCGGTGAGACTCGGCTTCAGCCAGTCGTTATTCCATAAGGGTTCGGTGGGCGTTCCTGCCACCAGTTGGCAGAGCCGCATGGTGTAGGGCGATTTCTTTCGTTTCTTGTCTTGCGTGTAGGTGATGTTTTGCAGCCATAGCTGGTCGTATTCGGAATTCGGACGGTTGCACAGTTTGTTGTAAACCTTGTTGATGATATCCTGTTTCTCTTTCATGTCCTTCAGCGAGTCCACGACCCGGCTGATGATGCGTAACGCATAGTGGCTGACGCTAACGTTTTCCAAAGCGATCTGCGTGGCCACCGCAGTGATGGCACGGACGTTCTCATAAATCTTTCCCGGCACTTCCTTCTCCACATAAACAGGTAACTCCTCGAAGACGTTTGATTCTTCAGACTCGTTGAACGACAGTTTCGTGGAATTCATCGTTTTGATCTTTCGCTTCTTGGGCTCGAGTTTCTTGATAATCCGTTTGTCGAGATCACTCAGCATGGTTTTGAGTTGACCGCCATTGGGATATTGTCGTGAGAACATCAAGATATAGAGCAGGTGTTTCTGTATGCCGTCGAAGTCGCATTCCTTTTTGTTGAAGATGGGCGTGTTGTAGATATAGAACAGCTTGTCGGGTTTAATGGAATCGAGAACGACAGACTCGCTGATCTTCGTCTTCTGGGTGTTCATTCGGAAATTCAGGCTTTCGAGGATGGATTGCAGTTTATAGGAGATGCGTTCCAGTTGGTCTTTGTCGTTGCAAAACACACGGTAATCGTCTCTATAGCGGATGATTTCGTAGTTGTTGATTTTTTCCCGCTGCAAGGCTTCATGCAGCAGCAAGTCCGAATAGCCCAGCACGATTTCGCCCACAAAGTCGAACAACGCGCTGCCTTGTGGGATGCCAATGTTGTGTCCATGTTGGAAGGCTCGAAGGTATTTTTGAATGGCCTCGGCAAGTGGCAGATTCCCAGTGTTTTCATGTTGGGTGCCCTTACCCGTCAATGCCCATCCTATGGATTGAGGGATGATGCTGCCATAGCAGTTGGTGATGTCGGTCACGAACATATAGCGGTATTCAAGCGACAACTCAAGTGACCGTTGTTCCATGGCGTTCCACCAGTTCAGGATGGTGGTCGATTTGTGGAAGGGTTCTTTGTCTTCGGGGATTACCGGCAGGGCACAGGAGGTGAGGTGTGGGACTGTGAAGTCCTTGAAACATTGCTGGATAGCCTCCCATCCAGAAGGGTTACACAGTTCCCTGGCAAGGAAGTAATATAGGTAAGGATTGGCAAGAATCAGCGGGCGCACGGCATAATGGCCGTCTTTATTCAGCAGAATGTCGAGGTTGACATTGGGCAGGTCGTCAGGTTTGGTTCCCGACAGGCATTCTTCGTAAGTCTTGTCGCCGATACAATCCTTGACGTGGTTCAACAATTCATTAAAGTCAAAGTATTCGGGCAGCTCAAATCCATGATATTGCTCCGATTTCAAGAAAAAGTCCAGGGCCTCTTCGGCAGAGAGCGACAGGATGTTTTTTGGAGTTTTGGTGTTTTGTTTCTTGTTTTTCATATTTGGTTTACGACAGGTTCTCTTCTTTCCGTTCAATGATGTTGGAGGCCAGGGTGTCGGCCGACTGTACCAGGGAGCAGAGAGGGCAGATGTCTCTTGCGGTGTTGAGGTTGCCTTTCTGTTCGGGGCTTTGGAAGGGGAGGTCCCATGCGGTCATGTGCCACCGAATGGCGAGCATCTCGTCGTCGGTGAGTTCCAGGCCGGAGAGGAGAAGCCTGATGACGGATTTCTCGCCGTGTCCCATCGGGAAGTTGGAGTAATCTACCTCAAAACCAGGCACTTCTTCCCATACGCCGTATTGGTTTTTCTGTTTTTTTAGGACCTTTTTGTAGATGTCTGCCTTGCAAACGTCGTGTAGCAGGGTGGCGATAATCACGCTCTCTTTGGGCAGATACGACGCTGATTCAGGGGACATCTTGATTATTTCCTCGCGCAGCATGATGCCTACTTTGCAAACGTTGAGGGAGTGTTCGCAAAGCCCACCATCATAATTAAGGTGGAACTTGGTGGAGGCAGGAGCATCGAAGAAGCCGAGGTTCTCAAGATCTTCGATGACATAGTCAACCCCTTCGCGGTTGGTGCTTCTGAGCAGTTCGCAAAACTCTTTTTTCAGTGTTTCTTGCTTGTATTGTTGTTCGTTGAATTTCATGGGTTTAGATTGTTGTTTGGTATTCCACTAACTCCCGCGGCAGGATAATCTTTTTCGGTTCGCCGCGTTTGCCGGTGATGAAATAGTGTTTGGCGTAAATGATATCGAACTGTTTGACGAAGGCCTCGCGGATGCGGGCGCATTTCTCGTTGATGGAGTTCTTGGTGGGGTCGGTGATGTCGCGGATGCTTTCCTCTATGTTTCTTTCGATGACTCGGTTGGTGATTTGTTTGTAGATGTTGAGGAGCTCTTCTCGATATTCCCGCAGTTCTTTGATCCTGTCGCGAATCTCTTTTTCCAGGTCGTAATCGCTCATGTTGCGATATAGGTCGTTATTGGTCTGATGGAACCCATCGTCGGCAATGTCATCTCCTGTTGGCTTGGGTAGTGAGAACATAGGATTCTCTCCCCGGTAATTCAAAGTGACATTGCAGCTGTAACTCTTGATTTGTTCTTCCAGTGTGAAGGGACCGTCGGCATCCAAGGTGTGCATGGTGAAAAGGTAGTATTCATGCTCGCCTTCATTCTCCATCTGGATGAAATGAATCAGCGCGGGTTGCTCAATGCTGCCGGAAAGGAGATGCTGTTTCATCAATTCAAGGCTGACATCCTCCTTGGTGAATGGATGGTCGGGTTTCCAGTAAGGAAACATATACTGTAGCATCTCGTTGCTGATGGGTTGTTCTTTGGTTTTAGGTAGATAGTTGAAAATGAGGTTCTTTTCGGCAAACCAGGAGCGGATTTCGTCATAGTTTTTCAGGATATATTCGTTGATGACAGGATCGTATTCCTTTTCCACGTAGATGATGTCATAGACGCTGGGTGTGAAGGGCAAGTCGAGGTCGAACATCAACCTCGTGCTGACGATGTAGCTTCCTGGGACTTTTTGGTGATAAGCTGGTTTTTCGTTTTGATTGTTTTCCATGGGTAAAATCTTTAATTGTTTTTTGCTCTGCAAAGATAGCAAAGGTGGCTGTATTAATCAAGGGAGTGTTGGCGAAATGTATGAGTTGTTATCTCCTGGGCGAATCCCATACCTTAGTGTTTTCTCGCGCTGTCTGGCATTAAAAGGTCATCTATGGAGTGGTCTGGGTGGAATTTGCATAGATCGACGGCTTTGGGTATTCCTTTGAGCGTGCCATTCTCAGAGTATTGCCAGATGGCATAGTCTCCTTGTGTGATGACAGGAGGATTAGATCCATATCTTCCAACATAATAAAGATAGTTGTTGAATCGGGGGACGCAACTTGCAAAAGGTATAATACGCACCTTATCCTTGGCGAGTTTTTCCTCTTTGCAGTGGACGTGGTGAAAATGAAAGGTCAGGACTGCTTTTCAGAGCTTCTCAATCCTGCACTCGTGTTCCGTGGTGTCGCGATGATAGGTGATGCCTACCAATAAAAGGTGAGAGGTGCTTTCAGTTGACAGATTCAGGTATTGTGCTACTTTGGCGGGATATTGCTTGCGATGGATCTGCTCGATGGCGGTATCGACGGCCTTGTCGTATTTCAATTCGATGATGATGGCGGGCGAATCGACGTTCTTGCGGGGGATGAGCACCAGGTCGGCGAAGCCTTTGCCTTTGGCTAACTCACGATGGATGATGTAGTCGTTGGAGGCGTAGTAATAGGTAAGACTCAGCACACAGGCCAGGGAGTTCTCGTCATTGTAACTCAGGATGCTGGTATGCTCGTCATGGGCGGCGTCCACCCCCTGGGCCACAGCAGTCTCGTCGCCACGGAGAGTGGCTTGGAGGAGCTCTCTTGAGTCACGCAACGCTTCGGCCACATGATCCCAATTTCTCATTTTCACTGCCGACTCTATCTCGTTAGAGACCTCCAGGTTGGGAATGCGACAATTCTTTGTGCGGCGGTCGTAGGTGAGATAGCCAAGATGGATAAGCACGGTCAACACATCGTCGCGGCTGCGTATCTCTGAAAGGTCGTTGGTAAAACCCGTGGGGTTAATGTTGCAAGTTTCGCCTGCCAGCATCCGGATAATGTCGTCCTTCAGTCCCTCGTAGTTCATTGAGATGTAGTCGGCCACGGCGTCGTAGGCTCCCGTCTTGCCCCAGTAGCTCTCACACCACTGTTCTTGCAACGCCTGCATCACTGAGTTGGGATTGAATATAGAAAGCTCATCACCAATCTGATACCCGTCATACCATTTTTCCAGTTCTTCGAAATCCAT
Source organism: Bacteroidales bacterium (assembly GCA_016281295.1). The sequence continues at coordinate 885 of JAEEII010000222.1, read as the reverse complement.
GCCGTGTTTTGCGGCCAAGGCACATACTTCTGGTTTTGTGAAGCCGAAGCAATCAGCCATCTTTCCTGGCTTGACCATCGAATATTCAATGAAATTGTTCAAAGCCGACTCGGTCTTGTATTTCTTGATGGGCAGGATGCCTGTCATGTAAACGCCGGCAAAGGTCCTCGTGGCCTTCTCGCTTTTGAACAGCTGCCTCAGCCAGTCCACATAACGGTCCATCGCCTTTGTGCCGGGCGCAAACTCGCGGCAGATGGCATCCCACTCGTCGATGATGAAAATGAACTGCTTCCCTGTGGACTCACTCACCCGTAAAAGATAGCTTGCCAACTTGTCGTTCGTCTCTAAAGGGATGTCAGCGAATGCCTTGCTGATATCAGTAAGCAGCGTGGCATTCATTATCTCCACGATATTTTCGTCTTTTTGGGTGACGAAATCCGTCATGTCCAAATAGATGACGGGGTGTTGGTTCAGGTGTTTCTCAAACGAGGGGTCGGAGGCGATTTTGAGGTCGGCGAACAGACTGCGGGAGTCACATGACTGGTCATAGTAAGCGCACAGCATCTTGGCTGCCACCGACTTGCCGAAGCGTCGGCTGCGTGAGACGCAACTGAAGCTTCGCTCAGTAAAAAGTGTGTCGTTGACGATGGCTATCAGCTCCGATTTGTCAACGTATTCGCTGTTTCTTACACTTTTGAATCCGGCATTGCCGATGTTGATGTAGGCACCCATGATCAGTTGTTATTTTGCAAAGATAATGTTTTTTATGAATCTATCGAAAAAAGTTTTGATTTCTGCTCCTTACTGACGATGTAAAACATTTGGCAGCCGATATGGGGTTCTCGTTTCCATCTCCTTGAGGATGGCTTTGAAGTCATCAGGGAT
>JAEEII010000221.1 GCA_016281295.1 Bacteroidales bacterium | reverse complement strand
TCCGAGAATACATCCGGTATTACAATAACGACAGAATCAAACTGAGGCTAAAAGGAAAGAGCCCGGTGCAATACCGAGCTCTGTTCCAATCGAAGGCCTCGTAAATAACGTTAAACCGTCCAACTTTTGGGGGTCACATCATACAGTTCCGGAACACATAAATGATTTTTCTTCGCAACTCCTCATCGGTCAGTATCTTATCAACCGCAATCGAAATAGAATCTTTGACCAGTTCGCCCAGGCCATCCCGGTTATAGCGGCGAACGATGAGGCGTTTGACTTCGCGCCGATACTTTTCTACGTGTTTTGCCCCGCCCCGGGCAATCATATGAAAATGTGTGCGCATCACTTCCAGGCTGAGTATATCCAGGTGACAGAAGTGTGCTGCGACAGCTAACTGATTCATCATATAAACGTGATCCTCCTCCGTGTCACACAAAACAACGACTCTTGTTCCATCGGAAAAAATGTGGTAGCAATCTTCGATCGGTTTTGGTTCGTAGTTTTCCATAGTTTCGTTTTTACAAAGATTGAGATAGTTATCCGTTTCAACAAAAATGAAACGGATAATCGACAAAAACAGCGTTGTGCGTATATGGAAGGTCGATGACAGCAACAAGATATGCCCGTTTTTGCTATAAAAAGTGACATCAAAACGGGAGCGAGTCACCAGCGCTGCATAAAAAACCGCCAAGGTGCCTATTATAGCTGGTTAAAGCACGGAATCTTGAAATGAGGCGGGTTAGTGTGCTTTAGTGGTGTTATTGGGTGCCGCTAAAGCACGAAAAGTGGCGCAGAATGCAGAAACTGTGCTTTAACGCCCAGACGTGTATGGGCCGATGGATGCAGTTTTGGAGAAGTGCAGGAAAAAAGGTACATTTGTGCTATGGAAAGCGACTACATCTGGGACCCGCTGCGGAAGAAGAGCGTGAAGAATACGCCGGAGGAGGCGGTGCGCCAGTGGTTCATCGGCGTGCTGCACGAGGGGATGGGCGTGCCGGAGCATATGATGGGCTCGGAAGTGGCGCTGAGCCACGCCGGGAAGCAGTACAGGGCCGATATCATCGTCTGGGACCGCAACGCGCAGCCGCTGATGATCGTGGAGTGCAAGCGCCCGGAAGTGACGCTGGACCAGGCCGTGGTAGACCAGGCCCTGCGCTATAACAATGAATTGAACGTGAAATATATAGCCATCACGAACGGCGAAAAGACCTTCCTCTTCGAACACGCCGCGGAAGGATGGCAGTTCGTGCAGAAAGCCCCGCTATGGGAGGAGATGGCCGGGAAATGACACGCAATAAGGAATACTTAAACCACGAGGTTTTCAAACTTGTGAGCGACACGGCGGCGGAACTCGGCGTGCGGGCCTTCGTCATCGGGGGCTACGTGCGGGACTGCTTCTTGGGTCGGCCGAACGAGGATATCGACATCGTGGTGGAAGGAAGCGGCATCGCGCTGGCGGAGGCTATCGGCAAAAAGAAGAGGGCGAAGGTGTCGGTATTCAAGAATTTCGGCACGGCGATGCTGAAATACAAAGGCCTGGAACTGGAATTCGTGGGCGCCCGGAAGGAGAGCTACAGCCACGACAGTCGGAAGCCCATCGTGGAGGACGGCACGCTGGAAGAGGACCAGCTGCGCCGCGATTTCACCATCAACGCAATGGCTTTTTCCCTGCAGAAAGAGGATTTCGGCGCCCTGGTGGATCCTTTCGGCGGCATAAAGGATTTGGCGGCGGGCATCATCCGCACGCCCCTGGAGCCGGAGCAGACCTATAGCGACGACCCGCTGCGGATGCTGCGGGCCATCCGTTTCGCCACCCAGCTCAGCACCCCGGATCATCCCTTCACCATCGTCCCGGAAAGCCTCCGGGCAATGAGGGAAATGGCCGGAAGGCTGGAAATTTTGAGCAATGAGCGCATCCTGGTGGAGCTGAACAAGATCCTCCTCACGCCAAAGCCGTCGATGGGGTTTCAGCTGATGGAAGATACCGGCCTGCTGGAGCAGATCCTCCCGGAAGTCAGCCGCCTCAAAGGCACCGAAACTGTGGACGGAAAAGGCCACAAGGAGAACTTCTCCCATACCCTCCAGGTGCTGGACAATGTGGCCCGGGCCGATGATAAAAACAACCTCTGGCTGCGCTGGGCTGCGCTTCTGCATGATATCGGCAAGCCTGCGAGCAAACGGTTCGTCGCCGGACAGGGCTGGACCTTCCACGGCCACGAGGTGATAGGCGCCCGGATGGTCCCGAAGATCTTCGAACGTCTCAAGATGCCGCTCCACGACGAGATGAAATACGTCCAGAAACTGGTGGGACTGCACCTCAGGCCCATCGCCCTGGTGGACGACGAAGTGACGGACAGCGCGGTGCGCCGCCTGCTCTTCGACGCCGGCGAGGACGTGGATGACCTGATGATCCTCTGTAATGCCGATATCACCTCCAAGCGCCCTGAGAAAGTCGCGCGCCTCAGGCACAATTTCGAACTGGTGAAGGAAAAGATGGCGCAGGTGGAGGCGAAGGACGAACTCCGCAACTGGAAGAACCCCGTGACCGGGGAATACATTATGGAAGTGTTCGGTCTGCCGCCGTGCCGGGAAGTGGGTATGCTGAAAGAAGCCGTGAAGGAAGCCATCCTGGACGGGGTGATTCCGTACGATTTCGCCGCGGCCGATGCCTATATGCGGCAGTACGCCGCAGAATTAGGTCTCGCGCCTAAAGCACGATAATGGCCCTACAGGCCCGAAAGTGTGCTTTAGCGGGGAGAAAAAAGGGCACTAAAGCACGAAAAGTGGCGTAGAGAGCAGAAAGTGTGCTTTAACGAAAAAAGATGATAGAGCGATATGTATCATACATTAGGGACGTCCGGCGGTACTCGCCGCGGACGCAGGAGCTGTATGCCAAGGCGCTGAAGGATTTCACCGAGTGGGGCGGGGACCTGGTGCCGTCCAGGATCCGGGAATATGAAGCCCACCTCATCGAGAAGGGCCTGAAGCCCCGGACGGTGCACCTGCACCTGAGCGCGCTCAGCGGCTACTGCAACTACCTGATCAAAGAAGGCGTCCTGAAATCCAATCCGGTGCGCAGCGTCAAGCGCCCGAAGCTGGAAAAGCGCCTGCCGGAGTACTACACGGAGGGCGCAATGGAGGAATATCTGAAGGATACGGCCCACGCGGCGGGGGAGGAAGAACTGGAAATTCTAAAAAGCACAGACCCGAAAAGCCCCCTCGCCAAGGAACTCTATGCCAGAAGGTTAAGGCGCCTTGTCATCAATATCCTGTACAGCTGCGGCATCCGGCGGGCGGAGATTATCGGCCTGAAAAGAAACAGCCTGGACGAACGGAGGCAGACCCTCCGCGTGAAGGGGAAGGGCGACAAAATGCGAGAAATTCCGCTCATCCCTTCGCTCCTTCAGGAAATTTTGCTATATTTACAAGCAGCAAGTTCCATCGGACTGGAGACGGAGGCGGAAAGCCCGCTCCTCAGGACGGAAAAAGGCGACGCCCTCTATCCCGAATGGGTGGACCGGGCGGTGAAAACGGAACTGGACGGCCGGGAAGGCATCAGCGGGAGGAAATCCCCCCACGTGCTCAGGCACTCGCTCGCGACAGCCCTGTTGGAGGAAGGAGCGGACCTGAATGCCATCAAGGAGATGCTGGGCCACAGTTCCCTCGCAGCCACCGAGGTCTATACCCACAATTCCGTGGAACGGCTGAAGGCACAATATATGAACGCCCATCCCAGGGCAAAAAAGTAGTGAGTTATGATTAACGTCAAGTCCCTCAAATTCAACGCAGACGCAAAGCTGCTGGATTTCATCGAGAAGAAAGTCGGAAAAGTGGAGAAATTCTTCGACAACCTGGGCGACATTGATGTCACCCTGTCGCTCCTTCCGGACGCAGAGAACAAAAGCGTAAAGCTCCAGACCCGTTTCCCCGGGGAGGACCTTGTCATAGAACGTCAAGCCCGCACCTTTGAAGAGGCGGTAACGGATGCGGCCGATGCCCTCAAGGAGCGCATCGTCCGCGCCAAGGAGAAGAAGTTCGCCAAATAACCGTGGCCGGGAAGTCCTACATAGAGACAGCCCGCCAGGTCCAGACTATCCTTGAAGATGTACGAAAAGGCATCTTCAAGGATATTTATTTGCTGATGGGCGAAGAGCCGTACTATCCGGAGCTCGTCTGCAGCGCCATCCTGGAGAACTGCCTGCAGGACTGGGAGAAGGATTTCAACGAGACCGTCTGCTACGGGGGAGAGGTTACGGCCGAGGCCGTGATCACCGCCGCCCGCCGCTTCCCGATGATGGCGGAGCGCCAGCTGGTAGTGGTGAAGGAAGCCCAGCAGATGAAGACGCTGGAGGACCTCTCCATCTACTGCGAAAACCCGCTGGACAGCACCGTGCTGGTGATTTTACTGCACGGAGCATCGGCCGACAAACGCCGCGCCCTCTACAAGAGCGTCCTCAAGAGAGGGGAGGTGCTGGAATCGCCGGCCCTCAGGGATTACGAGATGCCCCAGTGGATTGCGGATTATTATCAGCAAAAAGGCCTGAGCATCCACCCGGAGGCGGCGCGCCTCCTGGCGGAAAGCGCCGGAACGGACCTGGGAAAGATTTCCGTAGAGACGGAAAAGCTCCTCAAAAACCTGCCGGAAGGAACCCGGGAAATCCAGGTGGAGGACATCGAGAAGAACGTGGGCGTAAGCCGGCAGTTCAGCGTGTTCGAACTCACCAAATGCCTCAGTTTCAGGCAGGCGGCCCAGGCGCTGAAGATCGCCGCCTACATCGGCCAGGCCCCTAAATTCGCCCTCCCGATGGTGACGGGCCCCCTCTTCACGCACTTCCAGCGTATCCTCAAATACCACGCATTACTGGAGAAAGGCCGTCCGCAGCCCGCGGAGGCCGCCAAAATCCTCGGCGTGAACCCCTTCTTCCTCAAGGAGTACGACGCCGCCGTGCGGAACTACCCGCGCGCACGGACGATGGGCATCATCGGCCTTCTGACCGAATACGATTTCAAGGGGAAGGGCGGCGACGCCGGCGAGGCCGACGACCCGGCCCTCCTGATGGAACTTATTGCAAAGATATGTCAATAATCGAAGTAAAGAACGTAACAAAGGACTTTGGGCCCAAACGGGCGCTGGACAACGTCTCGCTGGAGATTCCCGAAGGCAAGATCTTCGGCCTCCTGGGGCCGAACGGAGCGGGGAAGAGCACCCTCATCCGCATCATCAACCGCATCACCATCGCAACGGAAGGGCAGATCCTCTTCCAGGGGCACCCCATCACCGAGGCCGATGTCTCCCGCATCGGCTATCTCCCCGAAGAACGCGGCCTGTACCGCAAGATGAAGGTGGGGGACCAGGCGATGTACCTCGCCCAGCTCAAGGGAATGAGCGCCCGCGAAGCCGCCGTGGAACTGAAGAAGTGGTTCGTCCGCTTCGAGATTCAGGACTGGTGGAACAAGAAGATCGAGGAGCTCTCCAAGGGTATGGCGCAGAAGGTGCAGTTCATCACCACGGTGGTGCATCGGCCCTCCCTGATGATCCTGGACGAGCCTTTCAGCGGCTTCGACCCGGTGAACGTGGACCTCATCCGCGGGGAGATTCTCCGCCTGAAGGACGAAGGCGCCACCATCATCCTTTCCACGCACAACATGGAGTCCGTGGAGGAACTCTGCGACAACATCGCCCTCATCAACAAGGCGAAGCTGGTGGTCGCCGGCGGCACGGAGGAGATCCGGCGCCGGCACGGGGAGGACAACGTCGAAATTGAGTATACATCGGCCGATATGGACCGAAAGACCATCGTCGTTCCGCGGGCCGATGCCAACGCCAAGCTGCAGGAATTCATCGACGGAGGCGTGAGGATCAACGGCTTCCGCGAGGTAATCCCGCGGATGCGCGACATCTTTGTGAAACTGGTAACGGAGGAGGAATAGGCTATGAATATCAAGAAGTTAGGTATCATCATCCAGCGCGAGTATCTTAACAAGGTTAAGAAAAAGAGCTTCCTTCTTATCACCTTCCTGGCGCCGGTGTTCTTCGCCGCCATCTGCATCCTCCCGTCCCTCATTATGATGGGCACGAAGGAGGCCGCCAAGCAGGTGGGCGTGGTGGACCGCAGCGGCATCGTCCTGCCGTATCTGGAGGACAACGAGGTGACGCACTACGTGGATCTGGGCACGGCCGTTTCGGTGGACTCCCTGAAAGCGGACCTGAAAGCCGCCGGAGTGGATGTGCTGCTGAGCATTTCGGAACTGGACCCGGAAACCCGTTCGGTGAAGGCCGACTGCTACAGCGAGAAGCCTCTCGGAATGGATACGGGCTCGATGATCGAAGGCCGTATCAACGACGCCGTGGAGGCCTATCGCATTGATTCCTACGGGATTGCGAACCTGGAGGAGATTATGGCGGGCGTGAAGTCCAACGTGAAACTGCACAGCTACACTATCGACGAAAGCGGCAAGGAATCCATCTCCGAGAGCAGCATCTATATGATCATTTCGATGGTGCTGGGAATGGCCATCTATATGTTCATCGCCCTCTTCTCTGGAATGGTGATGAGCTCGGTTATCGAAGAGAAGAGCTCCCGCGTGGTGGAGGTGCTGGTCTCCTCCGTGAAGGCCTCCGAGCTGATGTTCGGCAAGATTATCGGCGTGGCCCTTGTAGCCATCACCCAGTTCCTGCTCTGGATCCTCCTCACGGGGATGTTCCTGGGGATTGCGATGGGTATCATCGGCAAGGACAAGATGATGGGTATGATGGGCGATGAAGCCACCACGGAGATGGTCCAGTCGATGACGCCCGGCGTGCATATGCCCGGGGATATCGCGCTGGACGACGCTGCGCTGGCTGCCGCCACGGATACCACCGCGCTCGCCGCTTCCGAGCCCACGGGAATGGGCGCCATTATGAGCACCCTCGGCAACATCAACCTGGGCCAGATCGGCATCGCCTTCCTCTTCTTCTTCGTCTTCGGCTATCTGCTGTATGCGTCGCTGTTCGCGGCCATCGGCTCGTCCGTGGAGAACGAAGGGGATTCCTCGCAACTCCAGCTTCCTGTCACCATTCCGCTGATGATCGGTTTCTTCGTGGCGCTCTATGCGTTCAAGGCGCCGGACAGCCAGCTGGTGTTCTGGTTCTCGATGATCCCCTTCACTTCGCCCATCGTGATGCTGGCGCGCATTCCGTTCGGGGTGGCCGCCTGGGAGCTGATTCTCTCCATCGTACTGCTCATCGGGACTTTCATCGCCTGCGCGTGGGCATCGGCCAAGATTTACAAGGTGGGGATCCTGATGTATGGCAAGAAATCAACGTTTAAAGACCTCTGGAAATGGCTAAGAATGAAGTAATAGGGCTGGCCTTATTGCTGGCCCTGGTCTCTTGTGGACCCCGCTTCGAGTGGAAGGCCGTCCCGATGGACGGGCACCGCACGGGCGTCGTCCCCATCAACTCCGAAAACGTGTCCACCGGCCTGGGCGTGTTCGAGGGCGACAGCCTGGCACTGCCTTCCGGTGCCCTGTATGCGGTGGACTCCGAGGTGGCCCGCGTCGCCACCGTCCTGATGGAGGTGCAGCCGTATATGGCCGGACTGAAAGAAGTCATCGGCCACAGCGCCTCCCTGATGATGAACGACCGCGACAAGCCGGATCTGCCCCTGGGCAATCTGGTGGCCGATGCCCTCCGCGCATATGCCTCGGACTACTTCAAGGTGCCGATGGACTTCTGCGTGGTGAACTTCGGTGGCATCCGCGTCCCGCTGCCGGAAGGCGCCGTGACGCTGGAGGACATCTCGTCGATGTTCCCGTTCAAGAACTACCTCTGCTGGTGTAAGGTCCGCGGGGATCAGATGAACCAGCTCCTGGAAGACCTCGCTGCCACGCCGGCCTTTATGGCCACTTCCGGGGCCGTAGTGCGGGTGAAGGCGCATCAGCTGGAGTCTGCGCTTGTAGGCGGCGAGCCGGTGGACCCTTCGCGTTTGTACCATGTGGCTACGTTGGACTTCCTGCTGGACGGCGGGGACAAGATGCGCATCGGCGCGCTGTCGGAGGACGTGGTCCTCTCACACGTGCTTATTAAAGATGTGATGCTGTCTTATGTCCGCGGGATGGAGGCAGCTGGCAAGGTGTTGGATGCGACCGCGGACGGCCGCGTAACGATGGAGGACTAGGCTATGAAAAAGAGATATTGGTTCTATTTGATTCTGCTGGTTGCCGTGCTGGTCGTGTGCCGCGGCATCCAGATCGGATACCGTCACACGCATCCGCTGCACCATCTCACCATTTTGCACGTGAATGACACGCACGCCCAGCTGGAGCCCGTCAAGAGCGGGGAACTGGCCGGGCAGGGCGGCGCCATCGAACGCGCGGCGTTCGTGGACTCCGTCCGGGTGGCAGACGGCCCGGAGAACGTCCTGGTACTGCACGCCGGGGATTTCTCGCAGGGAACGTCCTATTTCTCGGAATTCGGCGGCCCGCTGATGGTGCAGGTGCTCAATGCCATCGGCTATGATGCGGTGACCCTCGGGAACCACGAGTTCGACAACGGCATCGAGGCCCTGGCGGAGACCCTCTCCGGCTGCGAGATGCCCGTGGTGGTGTGCAACTACGACTTTTCGCCCCTGGAGATGGGGAAATACATCAAGCCCTACGTGATTGTGGAGAAGGCCGGGCTCAAGATCGGCATCGTGGGTGTCCTGTGCTCGCTGGCCTCGATGGTCCAGGCCGATATTTCCAACCGTCTCATCGAGCTGGATATGGTATCTTCCGTGCAGTCCACGGTGGACGCCATCCGGGACGAGTGCGACCTGGTGATCCTGCTTTCTCACATCGGCTATGAGGAACACAGCGCCGGGGACATCACGGATCCGCAGCTGTGCGCGCAGACCCGCGGAATCGACCTGATCGTGGGCGGCCATTCGCACACCTTTATGGATGCTCCCGCCTGGGCGAAAAACCTGGACGGCCGGAAGGTCCCCATCGTGCAGGCCGGTTACGCCGGCGCCGTGATGGGCGAGTTCCACTGGGCGCAGGAAAGCCGCACGCAGCGGTAGCTCTGCTTGTTTTTGGCGCAGGTTCCCCCGCTGTTTGGCGCAGGTTCCTGATTCTTATGGCGCAGGTCCCTTTTTTGTCGGGGTGCCTGCGCCACTGTATTACACCAGATGCGGATTTGCGGTGCAGGCTTCGGTCCTTTTTGGGAACCTGCACCGCTCGGTCTTGAAACCTGCGCCAGATTTCATTTCCTGCTGATTATGCGCTCTACTTCGGCACGGTCCATCCGGAGGCAGCGGGCCAACTGCGCTGCCGAGGTGCTGTAACTGTGATAGATGTAGGGCAGAAGACGGGTTTTCTGCTCCGGAGTGAGCTCAAAGGGCTTTTTCTGGAACCATCGGCTACAAAGATCTTCCACGATTACCAGGAATTCAGAATCCTTCCGTCGGGTCCGCAGGTTCTGCACCAGTTTCTGCTCCATCTCGGCGCAGTTCACCGTCCCGATACTCTTCAGAAAGAAGGCCTGATCCCCACTGAAGGCAGATTCCAGGTACTGCCAGTCACAGCAGGTGACGGGGACCAGGTGGCCATCGGCATCCAGTTGCCAGGGAACGCGGCTCAGGTTTGCGTGCGTATGAAGAAGCGCTTCTTTCTCCCTGCGTGAAAGGGCCGCCACTTGTTTAACCCCGGCAGAGCTGACTCCACGAGCGAACATAGCCTGATAACTACACCAGGGATAATCTTCTACCCGAATTCCCAGTTCTACCACATTCCGGGGGATATAAGCCAAGGTGTTCCGTACATACCAGTCATTGTCCAGGAGCTGGACATCGGCCTTAGTTCCCAACAAAACGTTGTGTTCTCCGTATTTGTCGGCAATGTACATCGCGCATTTCTGCTTGAGGACTTCGGCAGTCTTCCGGGCCTCCTCCCAGCTGGGTGCGAGGATAGACATATGCCCGTGATTGGACATTACTATATGGATGACTATGAGTGTGTTACTGGTCCAGGCCGAAATGAACATAAACTTTTCGACCACGTCGTAATCCTCGTCATCACGGCACAGGAGGTTACTCTCGAGGCCTTCCAGACTGATGTGAAACGGATACACCCTGGCTGTTTTCCCGTTCGGAAGCGTACGGATTACAACTCGCTGGAAGGGCATAATTCGGCGGTCATTTTCAGAATGTCCATTCCGTACTTTTCAAACAGGAGCGGGCCGAAGCCGGGGATATTCTTCAGTTCCCCTTCGGTCTGGGGAGCTTTGTCGGCGATGGCATAGATGACGTGCTGATGCAGGATGAAGTAGGCGGGGACATCCAACGCCCGCGCCTGGTTGCGGCGCCAATCCAGCAGTGCTTCGGCCAGCCGGCGATTGGGCCCACTGTAAGAAGGAAGCCGGCGACGCAGGTTCGGCATCATCGTCTTTAAATAGGGAAAGACCTTGGTCGCGAGTTCATCGGAGAAAGGGGCGGGTTCATCGGTGAAGAAAGAGAGCGTTCCGTCTTCGTTCAGGATTAATTGCAGTAAGTTTTTCATAACGTTTGTGATTAAATGTGAAACAAAACGGGCCCCGGCAGAAAGCCGTGACCCGTCACAAACATAGAATAAGGAATTGGTCGAATCAATAATCGGCTGAAAAAAAGCGCGGTTTTAGCCGATTATTGATGAGTTTTTTATGATTTAGCCGAAGAATCGGTCAAAAAATAATATTTTTGAATGATGTTCAGGAGGGGGACCTGCGCCGCAAGAGAAAGTAGGTTCCACGCAGGGAAGGGAGGTGAGGAGTCGTCACCCGCGGGAGCGGAGTACCTTCGATCCGGCATATATTCCGCAGCAATTCCTCCGTTAGGGGGGCCAAACGGAGGAACTGCCGCGGCGGGATAGGGGACGTATGCTTCTGCGGAGATGCGTTCATCGGAGATATCACCCACTCGAGCGGCGTGGGATGGCACAAATTCATTCAGGGGTTGCGGTGCCTGCGGGCTGCGCCCGCTAGAGGGAAAAGATCCAAACGGGCGAAGCCCGGCGGCACGCGAACGCTTGAATTTGTGCCGACCTACACCATTGGGGTGGGAGATGAGGATGGAATGGGGCACATCGGCTGAGGCATAAGATTCTACATCCTCGGCGCGGCTTTTCCTGCGTTGTGGAACATGGCCCAGCGGGCCATAGGGCCACAAATGCAGGAAATGCTGCGATTAAAAAAAACAGTGCCCTCGTCAATACGATGGACACTGGCGAGACCCTTCCGGGCAAGAGGAATGGCACAGCTACTCCTCAAGACACTGTTTCCTAATGCAAAGGTAATACTTTTCGGGAAAAACCTAAAGGATATTCATCGACTGCTCGCGGATTTTTTCCAGTTCGTCCTTCATACGGACGACGAGCTGTTGGATTCCGGCGTGGTTGGCCTTGGAGCCGGTGGTGTTGATCTCGCGGCCCATTTCCTGGATGATGAAGCCCAGCTTTTTGCCGGGGTAGGGCTCGGAGTCAATCACTTCCATAAAGTATTTGCAGTGCTGGCGGAGGCGCACCTTTTCCTCGTTGATGTCGTATTTTTCCAGGTAGAAGATCATTTCCTGTTCCAGGCGCTCGGGGTTGGGCTGGGGGGAAAGATCTGCGAGGGCCTTGGTAAACTTTTCCCGGACGGCGCGGATGCGCTCGCCTTCCAGGGCCTCGACCTGGTCATAGAGCGCGAGGATGCCCTGCACGCGCGCGGTTACGTCTTTATAGAGCGCGCGCCCCTCGGTGGAGCGGTAGTCCAGGACCTGGTCCAGGGCTTCTTTCAGCGCCGCGGAGACCTTGGGCCAGTCGTCGGGGCCGATGGCATCGGCCCGCTTGGAATCCACGACGTCCGGGAGGCGGAGGATGGCGTTCGCGAGGACGGTTCCCACGCCCGGATCCTTCAGCGTCGCCCTGGTCATAAGGGTCTCTTTATCCATCGCCGCGACGGTGCTTCTCCAGTAATCATGGAAGGCGTCGGCGTTGATGGAATGGCCGTTTCCGGGGGCGGGCTCGAAGTTAAGGAATACGTCAATTGTTCCGCGTACAAGTTTATCGGCCAATAATTTACGGACCTCCAATTCTTTGTCCTTCGGGAGGAGGGAACTCTTGATGTTGATGTCGGCGCTCTTGGCGTTGAGGGTGCGGATTTCCAGGGTGAGTTTGCCGCCCGGGAGGAGGGCTTCGGCCTTGCCGTAGCCGGTCATGGACTGAATCATGGTGCGCGTAGTGTTTTGCTGTACAAAGTTACGATTTTTCGCGGAAAAAGCGTATATTTGAAAATTGTAAATTACTAAAGCATGCAGCGATCCATCATCATCACGGGCGGAGCCGGGTTCATCGGCAGTCACGTTGTGCGCCTTTTTGTGAACAAATATCCTGATTATAAGATCATTAACCTGGATAAGCTCACCTATGCGGGGAACCTTGAGAACCTCAAGGACATCGAGGGCAAGCCCAATTACCGCTTCGTAAAGATGGATATCTGCGACTTCGAGGGTGTGCTCAAACTCATGCAGGAGGAGCGGGTGGACGGCATCATCCACCTGGCGGCGGAAAGCCACGTGGACCGCTCCATCAAGGATCCGTTCACCTTCGCGCAGACCAACGTGATGGGTACCCTGAGCCTGCTGCAGGCCGCAAAAGCCGCCTGGGATGGGAATTATGAAAGCAAGAGATTCTACCATATTTCCACAGACGAGGTATACGGGGCGCTGGAGATGACCCGTCCAGAAGGGATTGATCCGCCGTTCTCCACGAAGGCCTCTTCCGGGAAGCATCATCTGGCTTATGGGGAGAAGTTCTTTACCGAAGACCTGAAGTATCAGCCGCACAGTCCGTACAGCGCGGCGAAGGCTTCGAGCGACCACTTCGTGCGGGCGTTTCACGATACCTTCGGCCTTCCTACCATCGTCACCAACTGCTCCAACAACTACGGTCCTTACCAGTTCCCGGAGAAGCTCATTCCGCTGTTTATCAATAACATCCGTCATCGGAAACCCCTGCCGGTGTATGGTAAGGGCGAGAACGTGCGGGACTGGCTGTACGTGGAGGATCATGCGCGGGCCATCGACCTCATTTTCCACGAGGGACGCATTGCCGAGACCTACAACATCGGCGGGTTTAACGAGTGGAAGAACATCGACCTCATCAAGGTGCTCATCGGCACGGTGGACCGGCTGCTCGGACGTGCGGAAGGGGAGGACCTGGGCCTCATCACTTATGTGACGGACCGCGCGGGGCACGACCTCCGCTATGCGATCGACTCCACAAAACTGCAGCGTGAGCTGGGCTGGGAGCCGTCCTTGCAATTCGAAGAAGGCATCGAAAAGACGGTGCGCTGGTATCTGGATAATCAGGACTGGTTGGACAACGTGACCAGCGGGGACTACCAGAAGTATTACGAGAATATGTATAAAGGGCGATAAGGAAGAAAAAGTAGGGCATCTCCCATTTCTGGGAAATGCCCTATGTAACTTGCCCTTTCTCAAGGGGCCTCCAAGATTAACACTACAAAGATAGAGCATTCTATTTCAATTTCCAAGTCTTTCGAGGTACTTATTTTCGGGGGGATTCTTTTAGAATCCCTTTTTTTTTCTTACCTTTGTGTTTGCAAACCCCTGAAAACGGTACGCAAGGCGGCCGGAGCGCCTGCTGGATAGCGGCAATCCGGAGAAGGATAAACCCTTCGTCCGCCCCTCTTTTTCTCCGGCCTGCTAGTGTCTTGCGGGCAGGGGAATAGGAGTAGTATGTACAAATCAACCAATTAAAGATGAAGATAGCAGTTGCCGGGACCGGCTATGTGGGAATGAGTATGGCCACGCTGTTGGCCCAGCATAATGAAGTGACCGCGGTGGATGTGGTTCCCGCGAAGGTGGAACTCATCAACCGGCGGAAGAGTCCCATTCAGGACGAGTATATCGAGAAGTATCTGGCCGAAAAGGACCTGAACCTAAAAGCGACCCTGGACGGCGCCGAAGCCTATAAGGATGCCGAATTCGTCATCATTGCCGCCCCCACGAACTACGATCCGCAGAAGAATTTCTTCGATACGTCGCACGTGGAGGAAGTGATAGACCTCGTATTGGCGGTGAACCCGGACGCGACGATGGTCATCAAGTCCACCATCCCCGTGGGGTACACGCGCAGCCTGTATGTCAAGTACGCGAAGGAGGGCGTGAAGAAACTCAACCTCCTCTTCTCCCCGGAGTTCCTGAGGGAAAGCAAAGCCCTCTACGACAACCTCTATCCCAGCCGCATCATCGTGGGCTGTCCGAAGATGATGGACGGCTACGAGGAAGAGAATGCGGCCATCAAAAAGCTCGTCACCAATGACCTGGAGGAGCGTGCGCACACCTTTGCGCAGTTGCTGCAAGAAGGCGCTATCAAGCAGGACATTCCCACCCTCTTCATGGGTGCGAAGGAGGCCGAGGCCGTCAAGCTTTTCGCAAACACCTACCTCGCCCTCCGGGTGAGCTATTTCAATGAGCTGGACACTTATGCGGAGGTAAAAGGTCTGGATACGCAGAACATCATCCGGGGCATCAGCCTGGATCCGCGCATCGGCGACCATTACAACAACCCCAGCTTCGGCTACGGCGGCTACTGCCTCCCCAAGGACACGAAGCAGCTACTTGCCAACTACAACGACGTGCCGGAGAACCTCATCCAGGCCATCGTGGAGAGCAACCGCACGCGGAAGGATTTCATAGCCGATCAGGTCCTCAGGAAGGCCGGCTATTATACGGCCTCCAGCGATTATTCGGCCGCCCGCGAACAGGAGGTGACCATCGGCGTGTATCGGCTCACGATGAAATCCAACTCCGACAACTTCAGGCAGTCGGCCATCCAGGGCATTATGAAACGTATCAAGGCCAAGGGCGCCGCGGTGATCATTTACGAACCTACGCTGGAGGACGGGAGCACCTTCTTCGGCTCGAAGGTCGTCAACAATCTGGAAGATTTCAAGGCGCAGGCCCATTGCATCATCGCCAACCGCTACGACCCCGCCCTGGACGACGTCAGGGACAAAGTCTACACCCGCGACATCTTTAAACGAGACTAGTTATGCTTTGCGAGAACAGATTCCGTGAGACATACGGCCGCGACCCGGAGGGGCTGTCTTTCTGCCCGTACCGGATCTGCCCCATCGGCGCGCATTCGGACCATAACCTTGGAAAGATCACCGGCCTTGCCATCGACAAGGGCATCCACATCGCCTACGCCCCCAAGCAGAACGGGGTGGTGGAGATGGCCTCCCTGCAGTTCCCGAAGCGGGCGCAGTGGCACATCGCCTCCGTCCCTTCGCAGAAGCAGGGGGACTGGGCCGATTACCTCCGCGGCGCCACGCTGGCGCTTTCGCGCAGGCACCGCCTGAACATCGGCCTTTGCGGGGTGATTGAAGGATCGCTGCCCATCGGGGGACTTTCCTCCAGCGCGGCCGTCATCATTAGTTTCCTTACGGCGCTGTGCAAGGTGAACGGCATCCGGCTGGAGCAGCAGGAGATCATCGACGTAGCCTACGACGCGGAACTGAACTACGTGGGCGTGAGCGTGGGCAAGCTGGACCAGAGCTGCGAAGTATTGGGCCGAAAGAACCATCTCCTCTATCTGGACACCCTGGACGGGCAGTATGAGCTCATCCCGCAGCCGGCGCAGATGAAGCCGTACAAAATCGCCATCTTCTTCAGCGGGCTGGAGCACAGCCTGGCGGGCTCCAAGTACAACATGCGCGTGGACGAACTGCGCTCCGGGGTCTATGCCCTGCAGGCCTTCGCCGGAATGGAGTACGGCAAGTTCAAGGATGCCAATGCCCGGCACGTCCCCCGCGAGGTTTACGAGCGGTACAAGAGCCGTCTTCCGGAGCCCTGGGCCAAGCGCTGCGAGCATTGGTATACGGAGTTCGAGCGGGTGCAGAAGGGGGCCGATGCCTGGCGCCGCGGCGACATCGAGGCCTACGGAAAACTCTCGTTTGAGTCCGGCTGGAGCAGCATCCATAACTGGGAATCCGGCGCGCCCGAGCAGATCCGCCTGTATGAGATCATGACGCAGACGGAGGGGATTTATGGCGGACGGTTCTCCGGCGCAGGCTTCAAGGGCTGCTGTATGGCTTTGATTGACCCCGCCTACGAGGAGTCCGTCTCCCGCCAGGTAAGCGAGCAGTATTTGAAAGCCTTCCCCGAAATGAAGGGGAAATATGACGTTTATATTTGTGACAGCGCCGACGGAGTAGTGTTATGAAGTGTCTGATTCTGGCCGCGGGCTATGCCACCCGCCTGTATCCGCTTACGGAAAACTTCCCGAAGCCCCTCTTGGAAGTGGCCGGGAAGCCCATCCTGGACTGGCTCATCGAAGATTTGGAACAGAGCGGCCAGGTTGATGGATACATAGTGGTCTCCAACCATAAGTTCGCCTCTATCTTTCAGGAATGGATAGACAAGCATCCCTGCAAGGGCAAGATGTCCTTGGTGGACGACGGCTCCGTCTCCAACGAAACCCGCCTGGGCGCGGTGAAGGATATCCAGCTGGGCATCCGGGAGAGGGGAGTGGACGACGACCTTCTGGTGATGGCCGGGGATAACCTCCTCACCTTCAGTCTCCGGGGCTTTCTGGACTACTTCCGCGAGAAGGGAACCACGTGCATCATGCGCTTCTGGCAGCCGGACCTGAACAAACTTCACAAGTCCGGCGTGGCCGATGTAGACGCCTCCGGCCGTATCCTCTCCATGGAGGAGAAGCCCGCCCAGCCCAAAAGCCACTGGTGCTGCCCGCCGTTCTACCTGTACCGCAGGGAAGACCTGGGACTGGTGGATGTGGGCATTGCCGAAGGCTGCGGCACCGACGCGCCGGGCAGTTTCATCGCCTGGCTCTGCGGCCGCACGGCGGTCCACGCCTGGGAGATGCCGGGCGAGCGGCTGGATATAGGCAATCTGGAGAGTTACGAGCTGGCGAAAAAGACATTTCAAGGGAATGGAAAAGAGTAAGACTATACTGGTGACCGGCAGCGCCGGATTCATAGGGGCCAACCTGGTGAAGCGTCTCTTCAAGGAGATGAAGGAGGGGATGATTGTGGGCGTGGATAACCTCAACGCCTACTATGATCCTTCGCTGAAGGAGTATCGGCTGAAGGAACTGGAGGCACTGAAACCGGCGTCTGTCGGGTATAAGTTTGTGAAGGGGAGTATTGCCGATAAGGAGCTCATCAACGGGCTCTTTGAAGAATACAAGTTCGACGTTGTGGTGAACCTTGCCGCTCAGGCCGGGGTCCGTTATTCGATTGAGAACCCGGATGTTTATATCGAGAGCAACATCATCGGCTTTTACAATATCCTGGAGGCGTGCCGGCACTATCCGGTAGAGCATCTGGTGTATGCCTCGTCCAGCTCCGTTTACGGCGGCAACAAGAAGGTGCCGTTCAGCGTTGATGACCGCGTGGACAACCCTGTTTCGCTCTATGCCGCTACCAAGAAGAGCAACGAGCTCATGGCGCACTGCTACAGCAAGCTTTATGACATCCCTTCCACGGGCCTCCGGTTCTTTACCGTGTACGGCCCCGCCGGCAGGCCCGACATGGCCTACTTCGGCTTTACGAACAAACTGCTTGCCGGCAAGACCATCCAGATCTACAACTACGGCAACTGCCGCAGGGACTTTACTTACGTGGATGACATCGTGGAAGGTATCGTGCGGGTGATGGCCAAGGCGCCTGTGCGCAGGAAAGGGGAGGACGGTTTGCCCATCCCGCCCTACGCCGTGTACAACATCGGCGGCGGGCAGCCGGAGAATTTGCTGGACTTTGTTCAGATTCTGCAGGAGGAACTGGTCCGCGCGGGCGTGTTGCCGGCCGATTATGACTTCGAATCCCACAAGGAACTTGTCCCCATGCAGCCGGGGGATGTGCCGACAACATACGCGGACGCCTCCGCCCTGGAGAGGGATTTTGGGTTTACGCCGAAGATTACCCTGCGGGAAGGATTGAGGAGATTTGCGGAGTGGTATAAAGAGTATTACGATTTGTGCGTAGTGGCGGGCCCTGATGGCCCGGGCAAGACAGCCGGGGTTTAATGGGAAAGACTTTACTGGGGATTAAATGATCTCATAATTTTTAGTGAATACGATGTTTAGCGAGAAAGAGATAAACGCTATTCTTGATAGGCTTCTTGCTATGACTCATGAAATTGAAGTCGTGGAGTTCAAACGTGCTGAGAACTCGTTTAGTGAGTCTGATTTGGGGAAGTATTTCTCTGCTTTGAGCAATGAAGCAAATCTGAAAGGGATGAAGTGCGCTTGGCTGGTGATGGGAGTAGATAATGACACGCACCGTCTTACTAATACTCAGTTCAAGCCTTCGCGGGCGTCGTTAGATGCTTTAAAGAAGAAAGTTGCCGACCAGATGACGGCTCGGCTTACCTTTGACGAGATATATGATCTCAAACGTGATGGTAAAAGAGTGTTGATATTTCAGATTCCTGCCGCTCCACAGGGATTACCCGTGGCCTATCAAGGTCACTACTATGGTCGCGATGGAGAATCTTTGGTAGCGCTGAATATCCATGAGATAGAGACCATAAGGCAACAAATAGCCAAGGAGGATTGGAGCCGGCAGATTGTGACTGATGCCGATTTGTCTGACCTTGCCCCAGAAGCAATAGCAAAAGCGAGAAGTCTTTATCTTTCTGCTCATGCAGATAAAATGGAAGAGATTCAGCAGTGGAGCGATGAGGTGTTTTTGAACAAGGCTAGACTTACTTTGAAAGGCAAGATTACCCGTGCGGCCATATTGCTATTGGGTAAACCCGAGAGTGGGGCGCTCATATCGCCCGCAGTAGCGCAGATTAAGTGGATCCTAAAGGATAATAATGGCATAGAGCGAGACTATCAGGTGTTCACTTGTCCTTTTGTCCTTGCTGTTGATCAGCTGTATTCTAAGATTAGGAATCTCAAATACAGGTATATCAACACTGAATTCCAGACAATTTTCCCTGAGGAGTTAGATACTTATGAACCTTATGTGATTCGCGAGGCCATCAATAATGCCATTGCGCATCAGGATTATACACTTGGTGGTCAGGTAAACGTTGTAGAATATGAGGATCGTCTTGTGTTTTCCAACAAAGGATCCTTTTTACCAGGTTCTATTGAGAACGTGCTTGAGAGCGATGCACCGGAAGAGTATTACCGCAACCGTTTCCTTTGTGATGCTATGGTTGGCCTCAAAATGGTTGACACCATTGGCAGCGGCATTCGTAAGATGTATAACTACCAGCGTAAGCGTTTATTCCCAATGCCGCTTTATCAAATAGAGGATAATCGAGTAATAGTGACCATTACAGGAAAGATCATTGACGTCAACTATGCCAACGTTTTAGTTCGCAATCCAGACCTGTCTCTAAGAGATATTGAATTACTTAATCGCATCCAAATGAAGCATCCTCTTACTACGTATGAATTGGCGTACCTAAGAAAGAAGCATTTGGTAGAGGGTAGGAAGCCGAACATTTATATATCTAAGGATGTCGCACAGTCTACAGGACAGAGGGTGGCCTATAGCCGGCATAAGGGATTGGGGGGAAAGGCTTGTGAAGAATTGCTGATAAATGCCTTGCATGACCATAAGTCCTTAAGCAAAGAGGAAATAACCAAATTGTTATGGAGTGTCCTGCCAGATGTACTCACCGATGCCCAGAAGCAGAACAAGATTAACAACCTGCTATCTAAACTTCGAATGAAGGGGATTATTTATTGCTATGCTAGCGGTAGAACATCCACATGGTATGCTAAATAATTTAAGAGCTAATTATTAGCTAGATATGAGCCCGGAAATTAAAAGAGTGTTGATTCCCAATGTGTTATGCGATTATTCTATTTACAAAACCAATTGTCTTTTAAGAGCAAAAAAGGGTAATGGCATCTCACCACGGAAAAAGAGCCCCCTTGCCTCCAGCCGGTAGGTCGAGACCACCGCTCTAGGCACACAATTGATATACAACCATCAGAGTCTTCCGATCGAAAGCGGTATAGCCCAATGCCGCGATGGGGCATCCGGCTGAGAGTTTCAAAAGCGGTAGAGCCGCAAGAGCGCGAAGTGTAGAGTAAGAAATAGTGATTATGGATACAGTGAAACAAAACGGAGAAAGAATCCCGAAAGAACAGAGGGATATGATCTCATACAGATATAAGCGGATAACCAGAGCGGTCAACTCCGAATTTTGGGGGATTGACAGCGAGACAGCACATAGCCGTTATGTGGGGTCTTATGGTCGGGGAACAGCAATTGATACTAGCGACATCGATATCCTTGTAGAACTTCCACGTGACGAGTACAACAGATATGATGCTCATAAAGGAAATGGTCAATCACGTCTACTACAGGCAGTAAAGGATGCTATCAAGACAACGTATCCTAACAGTAAAATTGGTGCTGATGGTCAAGTTGTAGTGATTAATTTCTCTGACGGAATGAAGTTCGAGGTACTTCCAGCTTTTAGGCATATAGATTGGGCTGGAAACTGGAATGGGTCGTATGATTATCCAGATACCAATATGGGCGGCAACTGGCGTTCTACCAATCCCAAAGCAGAGCAGGATGCAATGGCGGCACGGAATAGGGAGAGCAACGGACTACTCTATGATACGTGCAAGCACATGCGTGAAATACGTGACAGTCATTTTAAAAGCTATCATTTATCAGGTATTGTGATAGATAGTTATGTGTATCATCATATTGCGGGCTGGCATTGGTTGAGCGCAGGAGAAATTTCAACACAACCGCGTGGTACATACGAAAAGATGCTTTACAATGAATGCCCAGTTTGGGGGTTTAGCCTTACAGCTCCTGGAAGTGGCGACGATGTTAATACCACTAATGATGTTGACTGTTTGAATAAGGTATTGAACTATATGTCAAAAGAATAAACAATGGATGAATCAACACGAGTTTTATTCCGTTTAATACAAGAACGGTATGTGAAGATTATCTGGACTCACAAGATTCAACTTTGCCAGGCTTCTATTCATACAAAAAAGAATAGCTGCCATAATACGACCTTGGCATTACTGTCTTGTGCTGTTTCAGCTGCTGCCATTACAAATGTTTTGAAGTGGTTGCCTGAGGATTATATGGTGCCTATTTTGGCCTTGCTATCATTGTTGTTGGCATTTTTCACCATCAAGTACAAGTCCGATAATTTAGCAAAAGCGGCAGCTGAAAATGAACATTTTGCCGCAACTATGCATGACTTAAGAAACAAATACGAGGGGCTTTTATCAGATATAAAAGCGGGGCAACTAACAAACGAACAAGTTGTGTTGAAGCGTGAGACTTTAGAACGAGAAGAAAACCTGATATATTCAGGCATTGTACCTTTTACATCTGACAAAGCAGTAGAGGAGGCTGCGAAAGCTTTAAAGATTAATCAAGACTCAACTACAACGGATAATGAAATTGAACTCTTGATTTCTAAGAATTTGCAAATCTAAAATGAGCGATAGGTTTAAGAATATATGGTGCGACCCCGTATGGAGTAAGGTGATAGCCGGAATAATCTTGGCGGTATTAGCTGCGTTGTTCTCATTGTTCAAGGGTTGGATAAGCGATACCGAGACGATACCTGATGCTTTTACTGAGGTTTTTACCTACAAGGTGAATATATGGATTGCCATTGCCGCATTTTTCCTTTTTTTGATTGTATTGGGGATAATACGGAAAAAAAGAGAAGCTTGTAAGAAGCCTCCTATACCTCCTTTTGTGAATGAGTTTACACGATGGCGATATCAAAATCAGTTTTGGAAGTGGCGCTGGGAATGGAGCCCCACTTATAAGTTCTATTATGTGACTGATTTGTTTATTGAATGCCCTAATTGTCATGAAGGTGTGCTGGATTTGGAATTTATGAACTATCGTTGCCCTAAATGTAATGCGTCATATGAGTTTGCTTGGATTAATGGCAATCCAGAAGGCGTTAAGAAACAGATTATAGAAGATGCCCGTACCCGATATGGTTTTTGTAAAGAGTATATTGGTGAAATAAAGACGGGTTATGTGAAACAATAAGGTATTATTTGCGACATTTTAGCCAACAGGTCTTTATGCATAGCCTGTGGCTCTTGATGATGGCGGGGAGGTGCAATCTTCCGCACAGTTGCAGCCCCGCCAGAGGGCCGCAAAATAATGTGAAATATTGAAAAGTGGCAATACGATTATTATGGAAAACATTGACATTAGTATAAAAAGAGCAACTACTTATGGATTCCTTGCTTTGATAAGGAATTCAATGAAGCTAATTAACAGCACTATTGATGTTTTTATCCCTTTGGTAAAGAAGGGAATGGTAAAATATTGCCAAATGAACAAAGGGGTAGGCGACGAAAGTATCTCTCGGATAGGTGCGATTATTAATGAGGAGTATGCGATTGAAATTCCGTTTAGCGTGTTACTTGAATTGCTAAAAAGAATAGAAAAAGAGGTCAACGACGAAAGATTATTTAAAATTCATAAGGATAATTCTTTTTTACTTAATTCTTTTACGTTCTTAGATTTTGAAGAAGAGTTAAGTCAGGCGGTGTCGGATGCCCGACTTATTCAGCGTGTATATGACGATTTTTGTGCCATATATGAGGTTGATAAAAACGAAAGTCCAACAGTTATTGATTTTATTGATAACAATCGTCTCGTGCTATCATCGTATATATCAAACAAAAGAGAGCAAACATCAACAGATTATACTATTCCAGCTCAATTTGTTGAGTTTTGCAAACAGATTCCACTAATATACAATCTACTGTGTAACCAATTTCTCGGTTCTATAATCACATGCTATCTTGAGTTTAAACCTCAAGATGTGAAGATGAATGTAGATTTGTTGCTTGATACGAATTTTATAGTTAGTTTGTTGGACCTTAATACGGAAGAATCCACAAAAACTTGTCATAAATTGATGGATATTTGCCGTTCTTTAGGGTATACCTTTCATATAATGAAAGATACTATCGAAGAAACACAATCATTACTTGGGCACAAAAGCAAAAACTACGATTCGGCGGTAATATATAAATTCATTAATCGTGAAGATATTTACAGTGCTTGTGAGCGAAGAGGCCTTAACGGTGTTGATCTTGAAAGAATATCAGATAATCTTGAAAAGAAACTACAGGAGTGGGGTGTTCAAATAATCTATAATACGGATAATCTAACAGGAAAGGCTAGATTCAGCAATGAATATAGCCTTTTGAAGAGCAAACGCAATACAGACAAAGCCGCTCTTCATGACGCGAAAGCAATATACTATGTCAAAACGAAGCGTGGGAAAGTCGTTAATACATTTGAAGATGTAAATTGCTGGTTTGTAAATAATTCCATTACGCATGACAGCGATAGTGATAGTATTGACGCTTTGCTGAATGAGAACCGTACAAAAGGACTTCCAGAGATTATTAAGGCGGACGAGTTGTTGAACATCTTATGGTTAAGTAATCCCCAGATAAATGCGGAATTAGCAAATAACGAAGTAAGCGATATTGGATTGACATCGCTGGTATCATTCACTCTTAATAAGACATTGCCTAAATCCAGCGTAATTAGAAAACTAGATGATAATATCCAGAAATACCGTACGGAAGATGTCACTGATCGAGATGTACTATTGCTCTCAACAAGAATTATCAACCATGGTTTAAATAGTGAGCAAGTGGAACAATTGAACGAAATGTCGAATAAGGACCGCGAAGAATTCTCACGCCGTATTAGGGAAGAAGCAGCGAAAGAAGAAGTTGAGCAAAAGGCGAGAGGGGAGAGATTGAATAAGGTTATTACAACCTGGGATATTAATATTAAGAACATTGGTAAGGGAGAGATTAAAGTTACTCAAACTGTAATTGACCAGAATAAAGCATTAATGGAGGAAAATGCGGCAAAGGATGAAGAAATAAGAAGACTAAGAGAAGAAAAACTCGCTCGTGAAAATGAGAAGAGAAAAAAACTGCGAGATAAGTATGTGAAAAAAAGTGTGAGAAAATGGAGGAGATGGCCTTTGATTATCCTTATTAGTACATTATTGCTATTTATTGTTGGCTTAATTTGGATTATATTTGTATTATGCAATGCTCCTGACGGTGAAAGGACTGTAGCCTCAACATGGATTGATTCGAAATGGTTTTCAATAGCTTTCACTCTACTTATGGCTATAATCAATGGCATTATTATTAAAGCATTTTACGAAAGGTTTTTTTCACAGACACATATAAACTCCTTCAAAGACCATCTCGATATACCGGATGAATTAAAAGATTTGACATTATAAGACTTTGTAATCTGTTAATGACTTTGACATTTAGGAAGGATTGATAAAAGCAGTTCCTATGAAAAAGTATATTTGTGTCCTTTTTAGCTGCCACCCTCACAGCCATAAACGCTTGGAGGCTTCCGGCTTCCAGCTGGGCAAGCGAGTCATTCAGCATGAGCCGCTTGGATTCCATGACTACAATTGCCTCCAGATGAATGCCTTCTGCGTGGTGTCCGACTCCGGTACTCTTCCGGAAGAGAGCGGTTTCTTCACCAGTGTAGGGCATCCCTTCCCGGCAGTGTGCATCCGTACCTCAACGGAACGCCCCGACGCTCTCGATAAAGGCTGTTTTGTTCTCAGTGGCATTGATACCCAGGATCTTCTTCAAAATGTAGATATCGCCGTTGAGTTGATTAAGGATGGTCACCATGGTATTCCTGTGCCTGACTATGTAGATGAGAATGTGTCCACCAAGGTGGTTCGTCTCATCCAGAGCTATACAGGAATAGTGAACAGGATGGTTTGGCGCAAGGAAATGTGATGTAAGAAAAAGAATAATTATTAAAATACGATTAACGTTGGAATTATCGGATGTGGCTTCATAGGCTCAAACTTGTGCGAGGCTAGCCTTATGCAAATCCTCAAGTGATGTCTTAATGGCTTTTAAAGGATATTATCCCGAATATCAAGCATAAAGAAATAAAAGTAATACTTGGATCAAATAATGTGATTATGAGAATAGCAGTATCGGGAAGCGATGGATTTGTGGGCAGAAACGTCTGTTCGAAATTACAGTTAATGGGGCATAGTGTTATACCGATTGATATAACTCAAGGTGTAGATTTATGTGATGCTTCGGTTGTGGATAATATCCCACGTATTGATTGTTTTATTCATTTGGCCAATTTGGTGTATGTGCCAGCTTCATACGAGGAGCCAGCCAAGTTTTACAGAGTGAATTATTTGACTACTCTTAATGCCTTGGAGGTTTGCCGGAAGTGGGATGCCCGCTTAGTATTTGTTAGTTCGTATATATATGGACCTCCGCAGTATCTGCCTGTTGACGAACTACATCCAATATGTCCCTTTAATCCTTATGCCCAAACGAAAGTTATTTGCGAGATGATGTGCGAAGGATACCATAGAGATTTCGGCGTAAAAATTTCCATTCTACGTCCTTTTAATTTATATGGAGTTGGACAGAAGGGAAGACTCTTGATTCCGGAAATAATTGGTCAGTTGAAGGAAGGGAAGCCTGTCATCCAACTCAAGGCTAGCTCTCCGCGACGAGATTATGTAAATGTTGAAGATGTGGCTAGGGGTATTATTACTTGTGCGATGAGTGCTGAGGATTATGGCGTATACAATGTTTGCTCGGGAGAAAGCGTCTCTGTAATGGAGATAACCGAAATCATCAATAAGTATCTTAAACATAAAGTTCATTTCGTCTTTTCTTCATCTGACCGTCCTAATGAGGTGGATGAAACACGAGGCTCTTATGAGAGATTGAAATCCTTAGGGTGGAAGCCTAATATTAGTTTTGAGAATGGTATTAAAGCCATTATTGAATCTGAAAACTTGTAATTATGAGGGATATTAGTAGTATTACCATTTCACCTTCGACCACCTTGTTGGCAGCGTTGAAGACTATGGATGAGCGGAAAGTAAAGACGCTTTTCGTCTTTGAGGGCTGTCATTTTGAGGGATTGTTTACTTTGGGCGATATCCAACGTGCTATTATTAAGAACATTGGCCTGGATAAAAAAGTTGGCTCTATCCTTGATCGTCATAAGATATATGGTTACAAGATAGAAACAGAAGACGTTATTCGCGAAAAGATGCGCTCTATCCGTGCGGAGGTGATGCCCATATTGGACGACAATGGTGTTATTGTTGACATATGGTTTTGGGATGACTTGTTTAATGAGCAGGAACCCAATAACCGCCCTATGATTGATCTGCCTGTGATTATTATGGCGGGTGGAAAAGGGACACGATTGAAGCCCATAACCAATGTAATTCCAAAACCATTGGTCCCCATTGGTGACAAAACTATCCTTGAGGTCATAATGGATCAGTTTGAAAGCATCGGTTGTCATAAGTTCTATATGTCCGTGAACTATAAGGCTGATATGCTTAAATACTATCTTGGTCAGCTTAATCATAGGTACGATATAGAGTTCTTTATGGAGGACAAGCCACTTGGGACGATTGGGAGCGTAAGCCTTTTGAAAGGAAAGATAACAACTCCGTTCTTTGTGTCAAACTGTGATAGCATCAACGAGCAGGACTATCGTGATGTCTGGGATTACCATGTGAATAATCGGAATGATATGACCATTGTCACTATGGTAAAGAGTTTTAAGATTCCCTATGGTGTAATTGAGACAGGGAAAGATGGTTTGATGACGGCATTAAGAGAAAAACCAGAACAGACCTATCAGGTTAACACTGGCGTTTATATCCTGAATCCGGAATTAATCGAAGAAATCCCACAAGGACAGTTTTTCCATATTACTCATCTGATGGAGAAGGTGCAAACTCGAGGTGGTCGTGTGGGGTGCTTCCCAGTGAGTGAACACTCGTGGAAAGATATGGGCGAGTGGTCCGAGTATTTAAAGATGATAAACGTTCTATAAAAACGACTATATATGGGACAGCCATTAGTCACAGTTGTAACTGTTACACGAAATCGTGGAAATCTCATTGGGCGGTGTGTAAGCAGTATTCTAAACCAAACATACAGAAACATAGAGCATATCATTGTTGATGGCGCTTCTGAAGATAATACAGAGGAGGTTGTAAAGTCTTTTAAAGACCCGCGGGTAAAATACTTTAAAAGAGATGTAGAGAATGCTGGACAACTTGAGTGTTATGACTTTGCTTTTGAGAATTGCGAAGGAGAATACTTGTGCTTTCTTGATGATGATGATGAGTATCTTCCCACAAAAATAGAAAAACAAGTTGAACTGTTACAGCGGCTCCCCCAGGACTATGGAATGGTCTATTGCTGGATGACATACTATGACAGCGCTACTGGGAAGGAGATTAGGATACATAATCCACAAGTAAAAGGCTTTGTCGCAGACGAAGTAGTGGAAAAACCCGTTGTGTCGGGGACTCCCACATTTTTGTTCAAAAAATCTACATTCTTAGAAATGGGGGGATTTGTAAAGTCCTCTGAATGTGGGATTTCTTCCGATTGGGCAACAGCAGCAAGATACTGTCAAAAATGGAAAGTTGACTATGTGCCGGAATCACTGATAAAAGTTTATGTCAATCACGGCGCTGTCCGAATGTCTGAGACACAAAAGTATTACAAGGATAATGAGAAAAAGAATATCGTGTTCCACCAATATTTTCTATCTACATATTCTGAAATATTTGATCGCTTCCCTCGAAAAGCGTGGTTGCATTATCGGGGGTTAGCGTATTCATACTATAGGTTACGAGATTTTAAAAAAGGGAATGAGTATTATCGTAAACTATTACATACTAGATTATCCTTTGATACGATATTCCTGCCTTTAAGAGTTTTAGTTATCAACCTAATAAGAAAATAGAATGCTGATTAATGGTATTAATGAAGCCTCAAATAAATCAAGAGTAGCTATCATTGTTGTTGGATATAACAGAATTCCAGCGATAAAACGTTTATTGGGTTCCCTGCTTTCTGCAAAGTATCAGGTTGAAGATGTCCCTTTGATAATAAGTATTGATGGGAGTGGTAATCAACAGCTGTATGATTATGTTAGGAACTTCGAGTGGCCTTATGGAAAGAAATATGTTAATATTCAGGAAGTTCGGTTGGGCCTTAAGAACCACATCTACCAGTGCTTTGACTATAGCCAGTATTTTAGAGGGGTGATACTTCTTGAAGATGATATTTTTGTAAGTGAGTTTTTTTACCAGTATGTTATTAGTGCATTGGACGTATACGAAAAAGAAGATAGGGTTGCTGAGATAGCGTTATATAAGAATGAAATGAATGGCTATGTGGGCTTACCGTTTAGCCCAATTCAAAATGGAAGCGACACTTACCTTCTTCAAGATGTTTGTACTTGGGGGGAATGTGTGACGTGGAAGATGTGGAGCGAGTTTAGATTATGGTTGACGGCTCATAGCGATGATGATTATAAGAGTGTTGATATGCCAGACGTCATAAAGAATTGGAGTAGAGCGTGGTCAAAGGCATATAATGCATTTGTGGTATCCAATAGTAAGTATGTTGTCTATCCTCACACGGCATTGACGACAAATTTCAACGATGCGGGTGAACATGGTGGAGATGATGGACGTGTTACCCAGGTCAATCTCTCTTTCAAGGATACCAATTATCTGATGAGTCCTTTTGATGAGATGGCTCGTTATGATATCTATTTCAATAATGAGCAATTGTATGAATGGTTGGGTTTAAAACCGGAGCAGGTGGTTTTAGATACATATGGCTACAATGAGAGAGTTTTTAAGAAATACCTTTTGTCAACCAGAGATTTGCCACTAAGAAAAGAGAAGTCATTTGCTTTGGCAATGCGCCCTATCGAACTAAATGTCAAATATCGTGTAGAGGGAAACGGATTATACCTTTATAACACAGAAGAACTGGAGGGCCGTTCAATCAAGGGCCGTTATTCTAAGTATGTCGTCCCTTTTTTCCTGGACGGTTTCAGAAATAAGCTATTAGTGAAACCAACTATTCGTTATGTGTTCAACAAGATGCTGCGGATGCTCCATATCAAGTGAATCATATCTTAAATAGGTTTCAAAGTAGATTAGTAAGTACTATTATGAACGTTATTAAGAAAAGCATTAAGAGATTAGGTCTTCATCCTTCGAAGTGGTTTGTCAGTTTTTGTCGTCATACTGGTTATCCCGGCATTGTGCTATATCATAAGGTGATTTATCGTAGAGAACGCGGTAAATGGCCGGATTTCCGTCATCCAAAAGATTTGTCGGAGCGTCTTCTTGCTGCTATGAGTAAGAAGTCTTTTACTCAGTATGCCCCATTCGCGGATAAAGTGAAAGTGAGAGACTATGTAAAGTCAAAGGGTCTGGGGGAATGTCTTTTAGATGTGTATGGCGTTTGGCGTGACGCAAGAGAAATTGATTTTGATTCCTTGCCCCCAAAGTTTGCGCTTAAGCCTAATAATGGCTCAGGGGGTCATATTTTTTGTAAGGATAAGGATAAATTGGATAAAGAAAAAACCATTTCTCAACTCAACGATGCGTTGAATTGGGTCAATACCCTTCCCTTATTTCATTTTGAACCCCAATATGGCGCGATTGAACCCCGTATCTATTGTGAAGAATTAATAGAAACTGGTGGTGAAACTTGGCCCGTAGACTATAAGTTTTCTTGTGTACACGGAAAAATATGTGATGTGTTTATCTGTGTTGAGAGAGAATCCGGAACAACAAAATATATTACTTTAGATGAGGATTATAATGTAATACCTTACACAAGGGGAGAATACCTTCCAAAGACTGTCCCTGAAAAACCGAAACATTTTGAAAGGATGAAAGAGATCGCACGGATATTGTCTAAGGATTTTGAATTTGTTCGCGTAGATCTATATGAGTATAAGGATAGAGTTTTCTTCAGTGAATTAACATTCTCGCCATGGGGAGGTTTTATGTTCTCTTATAATCAACATGGCATTGATGAAATCGGAAAGGCATTTGAGGTATGAGCCTGATTAAGAATGTCTGGTATTGCTTACAATACGATATAACTCGTAATTATTGGCATTTCAAGGACAAATGTTCCGAGTACCATGGCATAGTCTTGATGTTTCATCATATAACAGATGAGGATGTCGCCATCAATGAGTCCTGCAAATGTGGGGTTGAGGATTTTCGACGGGTATTACTGAGTTATATAGAGCAGGGGTATGAGTTTGTGTCGATAGAAAAAGCTCTGTCAATGATACAAAAATCTGAGCCCTCACGTTTTGTGGCGGTAACATTTGATGACATTCCGGACAGTGTCTATTTAAATGCCTATCCAATTCTTAAGGAACTGAGTATTCCGTTTGCCATATTTGTTACTGTTGGATTTATTGACAAAGACTGCTATATAACAAAACAACATTTACTGGAGCTGTGCACCGTTCCCTTATGTACTATTGGGGCACACACGATGACTCACCCAATGCTTCGACAAGTTAATAATGCCAAATGGGAAATAGAACAGTCGAAGAAAGAGCTCGAATCAATTGTTGGAATGCCAGTGAAGTATTTCGCGTATCCTTACGGACAGTATAGCTCTGTTTCGAAAGAGGTGAGGAATGCCGTTGCGGATAGCGGCTATGAATGCGCCTTTTGCACAATCGGATCTTCTCTAAATAATACGTCCACGCGGGATCCCTTCTTTTTACCGCGGTTTTCACCGACACCCGATAAAAACGCGATAGGCAAGTATAAGTTTACGACCCCTCGTGCGATTGCTTCTTTATTGTTTTGGCCGATTAAAAAATTGAGGGCATTAACGAAAAGATAAGGTAGATAGTATTACTGTTTTATGAAACTCAATCAAATGAAGGAAAGGTATTCCCTGTATGTCAAAAATGCAGGTTTATACCTTTTTGCCACCTTGATTAGTTCAGCTCTGGGGATCATCATAAATCCATTGTTGGCAATGAATCTCTCTCCGGAAGATTATGCGGCAATAGGTTATTATGGCGGTTTCTCGACGTTGTTTACTCCACTGATGGCATTCTTCCTGATTGATTATTTCTTAAAAAACCGTTTTCTGTTAGAAGGAGAAGAATTGAGGCGGCTGAAGGCCACAATCATCAAGATGTTCATCTTTTTCTCCTCTGGCGTGATGCTGCTATGCTTGTTGGGGTTGTTTGTCTATGTGAAGTTTACAGGTGTTTCCATTCCGTTCTCTCCTTATGCAATTTTGACGCTGCTTGGGATCTACTTCACATTGCTGTTCTCTTTCCGCACGGCGGACCTGAAAATAGATAGAAAAGCTAATGTTTTCTTTCGGCTAACGGTTACGCAAGGAGTTTTAAATGCTGGGTTTGCACTCTTGTTTGTTGTCGTGATCAAATGGGGGGCGACAGGGAAAATGCTCGCCACGTTGCTTGTTGGGATACTGTTTTCAGCCTATTGCATTTACGCTTATCGCGATCTGTTTAAAATCCCTTTTGACCATTCCAGAATTAAACCCATAATACGGTATTCTGTTCCCCTAGTTCTGGCAGGGACATTGGGTTTTTTTACGACTGGTTTCGACAAGGTCCTGCTCGAACGCCAGAAAGATTTGTATTCGTTGGGTATTTATGCTGTGGCGGTACAGATGTCGGGCTATATCAATGTATTCTCAACGGCCATCAAGACAACATTTCAGCCAGACGCCTATCAGGCCATCGCAGATAAGAATCTGAAGAGGCTTATAAAGACAATCTTCCTTAATGTGGGACTGGTTTCCATCATTGTGCTACTCTTCATCATATTCTGCCCGGTATTGATACACTTGCTGACCGCAGGAAGATATGATGCCTCTACAGGGCTCGCGAGAATCCTGTCACTCTCGGTTATTACATCAACAATCTATTATCAGATTTCTCAGGCCACGTATGGCTCCGGATTGACAAACCTGACTTTGATAAACAAGATAGTAGGAAGTGTTCTTTCCGCGTCGTTGTTTATTTTGATGATTCCGCGATATGGTGTGGTGGGGGCTGCTTGGGGGATGGTGTTAAGTTTTCTTATTTATGCTGTTGGCAACGTGATTCTGCTATATATTAATAGAAACAGATTCCTTAAATGAAAGACTTGAGAATACTGCATATTCCAAACGAGTGTACCGGTTGTGGCGCTTGTTCAAGTATATGTCCCAAGCGGTGCATTGAGATGAAACCAGACAGGGACGGATTCTACTACCCGGTCGTGGACCTGGATAATTGCATAGAGTGTAATTCTTGTGAGAAAGCGTGTCATATTGTTAATCCCCAAGAAGAGACTCCGATTACAAGATCCGACTTTTACGTATACAAGACGGAAGACAACATCCTTCGGCGGGAGTCAACTTCTGGCGGGGCTTTCTCTTTGTTCGCTGATTATGTGTTGAGTCAGGGCGGTGTTGTGTTTGGGAGCAGATACAATGGTGAGAAAGAAAGGCTGGAAGTATGCGACACCGAAGTGTGTGGCCTTGAACCATTGAGGAAGAGCAAATACATAGAGTCCTTTGTGGGCAACTCTTTTACTCATATTCGAAAAGCATTAAAAGATGGCCGATGGGTGCTCTACTGTGGCTCCCCGTGTCAGGCCGCTGGTTTGAGACAGTTCATTAGGCAGACCAAGACTTCAGAGGAACGGTTAATCATTATTGATTTCGCATGTCATGGCGTGCCTTCCAATAAGTTCTTTACAGATTTTAAACGTAGATTTGAATCGAGAGGAAGAAAGCTCGTGGATGCGGAATTTCGGGTAAAAGACCCTAATGACCCAAGGACGGGATGGCATATACAAACATTGAGATTGACTTTCTCTGACGGGACTAAACGCGTCCTTCGTCGCAATTCTTCATATTATTACTACCATCACCCTTTTGATGTTAGTTGTTCTTTACGTCGCAGCTGTTACGATTGTTACCAGGTGGACTGTTCTGAGGCGGATATTACGATTGGCGATTTCTGGGACATCAAGGATTATCCCTCGGTGAAGGATGATAATAAGGGATATTCATTTATTAAGATTCATAAAAAGGGACTGGTACCCTTGTTTCTGCAGATATCCACAGAAGATTTCGTGGAGAAACTGCCGGACAATCTCATTCAAGCCCCCTATAACAAGGGGTCAAAGCGTAGGTTGCTTGTCAATAGAGAGAAGTTTATATCACTGACACGAAAATATCCTTATTACAAGGCCGTAAGAAAATACTTTGGTGTGAAACATCTGTTTAATGCGCTTGTTATCAGGAATATAAAAACGAGTGTCAAAAGAGTTATCGCTGGATAGTGATGGAGAATAAAAGAATAGGAATGATTACGTTCCATGGGAATAATTATGGAGCGGTATTTCAAGCCTTTGCCCTTCAGAGGTACATACGTGACCATATTTCACCCAACGTTGAGATTATTAATCTGCAAACAAAGTTTCACGTGGATTTCAATCACAAAGTGTTTGAAAAACCATCGGGAAATCCAATTAAGTGGTTGGCGGTTTTTTTTCTTACAATGCTACGATATCGGGCAATCAGACGTAAGCAGCACCGCTTTGAATTATTCCGTAATAACAACTTGAAGTTTGGGAAGGATGTTTTTCGCGATGAAGAGAGTCTGTTTCAGAATGTGCCCCAAGAGGATTATTATCTGACGGGGAGTGATCAGGTGTTTAACCCCAACAGTGATTTATATAGAATCTATTATATGGGGTTTGACAAAGGACTTGGCAAGAAGGTGGCATATGCTCCGAGTTTTGGTATTTCGGAGTTTGACGGCAACATTGAAGAGAAGGTAAAGGTTTTTTTGAAAGATTTTGATTCGCTGAGTTGTCGGGAGGAGCAGGGCGCAGCTTTTTTGTCATCAATACTCGGTAAAGATGTTCCGGTAGTTTTGGATCCGACTTTCCTGTTAACGAAATCTCAGTGGGAAGAGGTCGCTATTCATAATGCCAAGAAAAAAGGATTCATCTTTGTTTACGATTTGAATGGCGGGTATCGTTTGTTAAGCATAGCATATAAGCTAAAAGAAAAAACAGGGAAAAAGATTATCTGTTGCACTTCAAAGGTTAGAAATCTTTACAGAGAAGCAGATGTCGTCGATTTCTCAATCGGACCGGGAGAAATGTTGGGTTATATAGAAGATGCCGATTATGTGGTGACGGATTCATTCCACGGTACCGCATTATCGTTGGTGATGGGTACGAAGGTGTTGTCGTACATTGCTTTACCATCAATGGCATCCCGACTGACGACCATTATGGGTGCGCTTGGCCTTGAAGAGCAGTTGATGACGGTGGAGGATTTGGACAAAGATGTTCTTCCCATAGACTTCAAACCCTATGATGATAAACTTAATGGGTTGCGTGAAAAATCCGTCGATTTCCTGACAAAAGCACTGGGTTAAGTATGTTAAAGGCAAAAGTCGTTTATATAGGAATAATACTCTGGAGTTTTTTGTCGCTTTATACGTCCTTTATCAATATGGGCTATGCTACAGGAACTACTTTTGGCGGTTATGTAGCACTAGTGATAAAGTATGTTATCGTATTGGTAATGCTCTTGGGTTTATTACGGAATAAAGTTGGCTTGACAAAGGGGAAACTGTCCAAGTCAATTTTTATTTGGGCAGCATATGCTTTTGTCATAACTACGCTATTTATGATGGGCCAATGGCAAAAAGTATATATAGAATTGCTTTGGTGGGTGCTATTGTTTTTCTTTTTCTCCGATGTGGCCTATAGGGATGCGTGCGATAAAGAATTGACGAGATTTGTTCACTGGTATCTGCCTATACTTTTTATAGGTAATTTAGTTGTCTACATCTTTGGATGGCTTTCCACGAACGGTATGATGGGGTTCGCCACTGTGTCCTTGAACCACTATTTTTATGTCGGCCTTTTGTTACCTTTCCTGTTTTTAATAAAAAATAAGGGACTTAAGTACACGTTGTTCACGTTAGGTTTTGTGGCTTCTCTCATCTCTTATAAACGTAGTTCAATCATTTTTGCCTTTGCACTTTTTATTCTTCTGATTTATACGGATTTTGTAAAGACGGCATCCCATAGGAAAGGGGCTATGAGCGGTATTATAGGTGTCCTGCTTCTTGGTGGCGTTATGTTATTTTCGTACAATAAAATTGACGCTTTGACCAACGGATACATTTCGCGGCGCTTTGAACAAACTGCAGAGGATGGCGGCTCTGGGCGCGAAGAAAGATATGAAAATACGATTGAGCGCTATATGGCATTGCCTTTCCCTAACAAGATTATCGGCATTGGCTTTGATGGCGTTAGGAATAAGTTTAATACTAATGACAGTGATATTGAAAATGGCGCTTCTGCTCACAATGATTTTTTAGAGATGTTGTGTGATTTTGGCGTTATTGGCCTGTTACTGTATTTAGTGGTTGTTATCAATCTGTTGCGAATGATAAAAAGGTGCAAGAAGATAAGCGAAACCTTGTATGATGCCAATGTCGCAGGTCTTATTGTATTCTTCGTAATGAGTATGGTCAGCCACTTGTTCCTATATGGAAGTTATTTCGGTTATCTGGCAATACTCTGGGGTTTCTCAAATGGCACGCAGCGGAGGTTGGGGATTACCTAAGAGTTTTATTTCTATGTATTGAGGTTTATGAAATCATTGAAAAGCAGTATTTTCATCATAGTTTTGTGTGTTTTCCTCCCCTATATGCCAGTATTGGGGTGCCCCAAGATACTAACAGATAGATTCTTTAGTAGGGGCGCGGACACATATATCATTGACAGGAATTATGACTTGAAGGGCGCTGTAATAACCGTCCCATCAGGAAGTACACTATTATTCAAGAAAGGTAGTTTACGAAATGGCACCATTGTTGGTGATGGCACAAAACTTACAGGACTAAAGAAAAAGAATTTCAGGAATTTACAAATCTCAGGTGATTTCATTGTTCCCGAAGTTTCATACACGATGTTCTCGTCCTATGAAAGTGACACTGAACTGCTTTCTGCAATGTTCAGCCTTGCTTTGTCAGGACGTGATACCTGTGTCTTGACTTTGGAAAAGAATCGGGAGTATGACTTTTTTGCCGATTATGATGTTAAAAGAGCTGGCTATACAGGGTTTTACGAATTCAAGAATTCTGAGAATAAAACAGTTATTGGGAACGGTGCGACAATCAATGATACACGAAGAATTTCCTATGTGACTTCTTCTGCCTGTCAATTCGTTTTATCGTTGTATGGTGTAAAAAACATTGTCATCAAGGGTTTGAATTATCTGAATAAGGCAGAAAAGATTGTATGGGACACAAAGACAACAGACCCGGGCTATAAGGGTTATGGTTTTATCTGTGTAAGGGATAAATCTCAAGATGTGGCTGTTTCTGTTCCTTCGATGATAGGTTGCCGATATGGCGTTTATGTGGGAGAAGGAGTCAGTACTGACGCCCTGACACCTTCCCGTAACATTATTATCAATGTTGACCGGGCTTTTGATGTGGGGTATCCTGTGTTGACAGATAATGTCGACAATTTCACGGTTAACGTTAATTCGGAGTCTGTACATCGTACTTGTTATATTGTGGGCAGCAGCAACGGACGCATCACTGCTAAAGTGAAAACCCAGCATACAGCCCCTTTTCAGATTCTCTTATGTGAGAAAATATGGAACTATAAGGGGAAATCTTTCTCAAAGGGAACGAATAATATAATGATAGACGTGGAAGACCTTGGCTCTGAAGATGTGAGAGACGGATGTGCTTTATGCGGTCTTGGAATGTGGTTCGAAGATAATGTCACATTCGGCAACACGATAGGCGAGTGGCGCAATATTGACATTAAAGCGACGATGAGCAATAATACACCTATTGAGCAAGGAGCTTTTGGGGCAAGTATAAATGTGAAAGATTCATCTGCGTCCCT
This sequence comes from Bacteroidales bacterium, assembly GCA_016281295.1. Next base: position 28,039 of record JAEEII010000221.1, on the reverse strand, counting down.
TGCAAAACGGAAATATGTTCTTGATCATATCAACGTGACAGTTAATGATTCTCGTGAGAATAAAGGAAAACTATCAAGGCTTGTATGGTTTACTGTGAATAGTAACACTAACGTAAGTAATGTGAATTTGAATCTTAAGTCTGACGTGTCTTGGGTGATTCTGTCCGGGGTGAATGGCGATAATGTCAGAATTGAAAACAGTAATGTGGAGATGTTAAGTGTACTCGGGAACGTGAAAGTTGATAAATCCAACGTGAAAAGACTGAATTCTTATCAAGGATATGTTTCAGATGCATCGGCGAAGAAGGGTTATGTGTTGGACTTCAAGGATAGTTCGGTTAACCAGTCCGATGTAAAGACAATGCGTTCAAAAAATGTAAAAGTGAACGTTAAATAGAAGGGATATGCGTGTACTCTATATAGGAGCCTTCCGTTTTCCGTGCTTTGATGCCGCTGCTGCACGTGTGCTGAATGTCGCCCGTTCACTGCGACTGGCTGGACACGAGGTGTGCTTCATCAGTTGGGGGGGCAAGTACAGGGAAAGTGATCTGTGTGAAGATGGGAATTATAGAGTGGATGGTTTTGAATATGTCATTACTGATGAGCTTGATGCGAAGGGAAGTGTCATTACCAGGTTGAAGGCGAAACTTTCACAGGGAGAAAAGACAAAGAAACTTGTAAATAGGAGAGCCAGTGAGACGGATGTGATAATAACCTACAACGGAAGCATTATCCGCTGGTTGCTTAAGTTCACAAGAAGACGTCATATCAAGTTAATAAATGATATGACAGAATGGTACTCCCGTTCTGAGTTGAAGGTGATTGACTGGATGCCCCTTGAGATAGGGATGCGGACAACACAGAAGCGTGTGGCAAACAAGATTGTCATTAGTAGTTACCTTGACCATTACTACAATATGACTCATAACATTGTTATACCCGCGACGTGCGACGCGTTGGAAGAAAAATGGAACGAGAGCCTTGGGTATGCGAGTACGCTAATAAAACCATTTCAGGGAATCACACTAATATATGCCGGTACACCGGCCAAGAAGGATTTGGTACACAGTGTTGTTAACGCTGTGCATCGTTTGGCGGAAGAAGGATCGGCCATCCGTTTCATCATTTTAGGAATTGACCGTGGAGACTATCTCTCGGTCAATGGCCCGATGCTTTGCACAAAGAATTTACATAAGAATATTATCTTCCTGGGCCGTATGTCCCAAGACGTGATTCCCTCATTCTATCACCAGGCTGACTTTATGGTGCTATTGCGGGAACAGAACCGAAAGAGTAATGCCGGCTTCCCGACAAAGTTTGCAGAAAGTTTCACCAGTGGGACACCAGTGATTGCCAATTTGACCAGCGATCTTGATAAGTATCTTATAAACGGCGAGACTGGATTCGTTGTTGATGAACCTACGGAAGAGGCTATTTATCGGACGCTAAAAGAACAAGTACTGCCACTAGATGAAAGTGAGATTGCGAGAATGAAAGACAAGGTGCTTAAAGCTTCGCGTCGGTTCGATTACCACTTCTATGTGGAGCCGCTCAGGAAGTTTATGGATTATTTAAAGTAACATTGTGACACAGAAGAAGATAACAATGAAAATAGCATTATTGGGCGCAAGGAATTCACATCTATCGGGTGGGCTATATAACAGCGTTCGTTGTCTTGGGCTTGCACTTTATCATAAAGGAACTGACGTGAAGTTGTTCTCTTTTGATGATAGGTATTCTAAAGAGGATCTCTATGCATATGGCGAGCTTCCAATAATAAAGTATCATAGGACAAGGATACCGATTCTTAAACAATACTATTATTCATCGGATTTGATTGGGCTTCTTGAGAATGATGCCCCGGATATTATTCATAGCCAGGCGGTATGGCTATACACTTCTTATGCAACACGGCATTTTGAGCGCAATAATAAGGCCAAAATCATTATAACCCCCAGGGGGACCCTTGACCCTTGGGCTTTGAAGGTGAGTAAGATAAAGAAGGGAATCATTAAAAGATTGGTGGAGAACGATAATTTTAAAAATGCAGATTGTTTTCACGCTCTAAACGTGTCTGAATACAAGAGTATCAGAGCTTATGGCCTTACAAATCCGGTTGCCATTATTCCTAATGGTATTAACCTGCCTAAAAATGAGGATTATGACCGGAATAAGGTGAAAAAAGTGTTGTTGTTTGTCGGCCGGATCAACCCGAAGAAAGGGATAGCCGAACTGCTGGATGCATTAAAAATAATAAAAGATGATAATCCTGAGCTGATGGAAAAATGGGTGGTGAGAATTGCCGGATGGGACCAGCGTGGGCACCTTGAGTATTTGAAAGCAAAATGTATAGACCTGGGTCTTGATAAATATGTATCTTTTATCGGCCCGGTTCTGGGAGATGAAAAAGCAAAAGAACACTTGAAGGCCGATGCTTTTGTGCTCGCGTCCTATAGTGAAGGGTTACCGATGTCTGTTTTGGAAGCGTGGTCATATAAACTTCCAGTTGTTATGACCGACCAGTGTAACTTGCCGGATGGTTTTGAAAATAATGCGGCAATCCGTGTGACGACTGACTCAAATAGTATTGCAGAGGGTCTGACGCGATTATTCTCAATGAAGGATGAAGAGAGAATAATGATTGGAGAAAATGGTTATAATTTGGTAAAAAGGGAGTATACTTGGGATGGCATTGCAGACAAAACCATCCAATTATACAAGTGGCTGTTAAATGGTGGAGAAAAACCGGCTTTTGTTAAATTGGATTAAACTAAAAACTATTAGATATGAAAGTTGTACTTTTAGCTGGCGGCTTTGGTTCTCGTATTAGTGAGGAATCCGTCTTTAAGCCCAAGCCTATGATTGAAATAGGCGGTATGCCTATTCTATGGCACATTATGAAAGAGTATGCCCATTACGGCCACAACGAGTTCATTATTTGTGCCGGGTACAAACAAGAATACATCAAGGAGTGGTTCGCCAATTACTTCCTTCATAATAGCGACGTATCGTTTGACTTCCGAAATGGAAAGAATGAAATGACCGTTCATCAGAGCAAACTGGAGCCTTGGAAGGTAACCGTAGTTGATACTGGCTATAACACTATGACGGGTGGTCGAATCAAGCGTGTGAAAGATTATGTGGGCAACGAGACTTTTATGATGACCTACGGTGATGGTGTTTGCGACGTGGATATTAATAAACTCCTCGAGTTCCACAAAAGACACGGAAAGAAGGCGACCCTGACGGCTGTGAAGATGAAGCAGGATAAAGGTGTACTTGATATCACAAAGGATATGAATGTACGTGCCTTCCGTGAGAAAAACTCTATTGATGGCGCGCCCATTAATGCCGGCTATATGGTCCTTGAACCCTCTGTATTTGACTATATTGATGGTGACAGCCAGCCCTTCGAGCGTGAACCCCTGGAGCGGCTCGCGGCAGAAGGCGAGTTGATGTCCTATATCCACGAAGGTTTTTGGCAGTGTATGGACAACATTCGTGAGAAGAATCTATTGGAAGGCCTGCTTGCCAACGGAACGGCTCCTTGGAAGAAATGGGAAGGAGAGGTCCCTAAAGTATAAAACTATGATAGACACATTCAATAACTTCTATAAGGGGAAGAGAGTCTTGGTCACTGGCCATACCGGTTTCAAGGGATCCTGGCTAAGCATTTGGCTTAATGAGTTGGGAGCAGAAGTGATAGGCGTTGGACTTGACCCCTACAGTGAGAAAGACAATTTTGTCCTCTCGGGAATAGGGAGGAAAATAAAGGCGGATATTCGTGCAGACATACGTGATGGAGAAAGGATGAAAGAAGTATTTGCTCAGTACCAGCCGGAGATTGTCTTTCACCTGGCCGCTCAACCACTGGTGCGCCTCAGTTATGAGATTCCCGTTGAAACATATCAAACCAATGTGATGGGAACCATCAACATTATGGAAGCGATCCGTGCCACTGGGAGCGTGAAAGTGGGCGTAATGATAACCACTGACAAATGCTATGATAATAAGGAACAGATGACTGGATACAAGGAGGATGACCCGTTTGGCGGATATGACCCCTACAGTTCCAGTAAGGGCGCTTGTGAGATAGCTATCCAGAGTTGGCGCAGGAGCTTTTTCAATCCTGATGATTATGGGAAGAAACACCACGTTAGCCTTGCCAGTGTTCGCGCCGGTAATGTGATTGGAGGCGGTGACTGGGCTAAAGATCGCATCATACCCGATTGTGTTCGCGCCTTGGAGGAGGGGAAAGCCATCGATGTTCGCAACCCAAAGGCAGTGCGTCCCTGGGAGCATGTTTTAGAACCATTGAGTGGTTATTTGTTGCTTGCCCAAAAGATGTGGGCGCATCCAACTGAGTACTGCGAAGGTTGGAACTTCGGCCCAGAATCTGAGTCTGTTCTGACTGTATGGGAAGTGGCGACTTCCTTGATTAAGAGCTTCGGTTTTGGGGAGTTGCGGGATGTCTCAGACCCGAATGCCCCGCACGAAGCGAATCTTCTGATGCTTGACATCACCAAGGCAAAGACACGTTTGGGGTGGAAGCCCAGACTGGATGCTACGCAGACAGCCATTTTGACTGCGGATTGGTATAAACGTTATAAAACAGAGGATGTCTATGGGATTTGTATAGATGAGATAGACTCTTTTTTAAAAAAAGGATGATATGGAAAGTGTAATTGTAACGGGCGCTAACGGCTTTATAGGCAGCACACTGGTTCATAACCTTCTTAAAAAAGATGTTAAGGTTGTAGCTATTGATATTTCCTTCGCAAATCCAAGAATTCCCGACTGTGATAATGTATTGAAATTAGAAGTTGGATTAGATGAAGTCGAAAAGCTTAAGGCCTTAATTCCGGCGATGAATTATGATGCGATGTATCATCTCGCGTGGGCGGGCGTTAATGGCCCCAGCAAGGCAGATCCAACCGTTCAATTAAATAATATCCAATTGGGGATTAATTGCGCGCAACTTTGCAAAGCCATTGGTGTAAAGAAGTTGTTGTGTGCTGGGACGGTGGCAGAACAGGCTGTTCATAGCTTGCCTAATTTGCCACAAACCAGTGGTGGTATGTTGTATGGTGTAGCCAAGCATTGTGCTCATCTGATCCTGGAAGACTATTGTAAAAACATAGGTCTCCAATTTGTCTGGATGCAGTTCTCCAATATTTACGGGGTGGGGAACAAGACCGGCAATCTGGTTAGCTATACTTTGAGTGAGTTGTTGAAAGGAAACGAGCCCACCTTTGGTCCAGCCACGCAACCATACGACTTTATCTATGTGGATGATTTGTTGGAGGCTGTCTATCGCCTAGGTGCATCTCAGACAGATCGGTCTTGCTATTACATTGGTTCCGGGGCTCCCCGTATCCTAAAGGAGTATTTGCTGAAGATAGGTGAACTGGCCGGATTGCGAGAAAATATCGGGATTGGTATCCGACCGGATGATGGTATCAAATACGACTTCTCGATGTTTGATATAGCTCCTCTAAGGGAGGCTATTGGAGATTTCGTGAGTACTTCTTTCGAAGATGGCATCAAGAAAACTATAATCTGGTTAAAAGAACTACAATGATAACAAAATTCAGTTTTGAAGAGCTTGACCTAAAAGGCGCATATAAGATTCAGCCATTCTTTGCAACTGATGAGCGTGGTGGTTTTGTAAAAGACTACAACATCGATATGTTCAAAGCCAATGGTGTCAATCATATGTTGAAAGAGGTTTTTTATACCATCTCTAAACGAGGAGTTATACGTGCCACTCACTTTCAGCTGGTCAAGCAGCAGGCTAAGTTGGTGCGTTGCATCAGCGGTCACGTTTATGACGTGATTGTTGATTTGCGACCTGATTCACCAACCTTTGGACAGTGGCGAGGTTTTGATCTTACGGGTGAGAATCAGATAGAGTTGTATATTCCGCAGTTCTTTGGCCATGGTTACCTTGTCATCGAAGATAGCATTGTTAGTTACAAGTGTGGGGAGGTGTTCTATGGAGAGGGGGATAGCGGTATTATGTATAATGACCCGGATATAAATATTAGGTGGCCTTTTGAACTGATTGGAGGAGAACAGAACTTGATAATATCTGAGAAGGACACACATTTGATGAGCCTTAAAGATTATATAACTCACTGCTGCAAATAAACGAAATGGGAAAGTTGCCAATAACAGTCATCGTTCCTGTACGGAATGAAGAGAAGAACCTCCCCAATATGCTACCGCTATTGGCGGATTTTGATGAGGTGATAGTTGTAGATTCGCGTAGTACAGACAAGACGCCTGATATTGCTAAGTCATTCGGCTACCAACTGGTGGAATTTGATTGGAATGGCCATTTCCCTAAAAAAAGGAACTGGACTTTACGGAATGTGCCGATAAAGAACGAATGGGTCTTTTTTGTGGATGCCGATGAGTATATGACGCCGGAGTTTATGAAGGGATTACGGGACGCCTTTGAGGATACAAAGGATAATGTCGGTTATTGGATCTACTATACCAATTATTTTATGGGGCGACTTCTGAAGCACGGTGACCCCATTCACAAGTTGGCCCTTTTCAAGAAATCCGCAGGGGAGTATGAGAAGATAGATGCTGAAGATGACGATAAGAAATGGGGTTATGCGGGTTTGGAATTGCACGAGCAGCCTGTATTGGAAGGGGGTGCGATAGGTATTATTCGCGGGAGGATTGATCATAAAGAGAATCGTGGTCTTGAAGCATATATAAAAAAACATAATGAGTTCTCAACCTGGGAGGCCATACGCTATCTTAAGAATACCAAGGATAAGAAAGAATTGACATTCAGGCAAAAGATCAAATACTCCTTAATGGATTCTTGGTGGCTCAGCAGACTCTATTTCCTGTACATTTACTTCTTTAAGTTGGGCTTTCTGGATGGCCGTGCAGGATATGTTTATGCTCAATTGAAAAAGCAGTACTTCTTCAATATCAAAGCAAAGATTGACGAGTTGAGAGGCAATTGAACCAATGAAACGGGTCTTAATACATACGTTGATATTCTCCCCGGATGGGGTAAGTACGGCATATCTTTATAATGATATTGCCATACGCCTCCAGGAAAGAGGCTACGAAGTAATCGTGCTTTCCACGACGCCACATTTCAACATCGTGCCGGAGCAAGTGAAAAAGCAGCCTATGAAGTGGAAGGTGTGGGGTTTTTGCAAAGAAAGTAAATTCCACGGCATAACGGTGCTACACGTTCCGCAGAAGAAGTTCAAGAGTACGTTTTTGCGTATTATGGGCTTCTGCTATTGGCATATCGTCTCTTTTTTCATTGGGCTGACTATTAAGCACGTGGATTTGATTCTTTCTCCTTCTCCGCCGTTGACTATCGGATGGCTTAATCTCGGCTTAGCCAAGTTGAAGGGTTGTAAAGTGATTTATAATGTCCAGGAGATTTACCCTGACATCTTGAAACTGAAGGGTGGTTTTGTGTTGAAGATCCTGCGCAGGATGGAGAGCAAGGTGTATAACCGTTCGGATGCGGTGACTACGATTGATAGGGTTTTCTACGATACCATTGCTCCCCGTTTCAAAGATCAGAGCAAATTGTATATCATTCCGAATTTCGTTGATACGGGACTGTATCACGAGATGGAATGGAAAGGAAAGTTGGACTCTAAGATGTTTCCGGATAATGACAGTATTAAATTGCTATATGCTGGGAATATCGGCCATATGCAGGCGTGGGAACCACTGGTGGTATTGGCTGAGCGCACTAAAGATTTGAACGTAGAGTATTTAGTTATAGGTGAAGGTGCGCAGCGGGGATATGTAGAACAAGAGATAGAGAAGCATAGTTTGGATAAACTCCATTTGTTGCCTTATCAACCTCGCGATTTGATGCCGGCAATTCTTTCCTATTCTGATGCTTCGTTTATTTTTATGGCTCCCGGTCAGGATGGGGACGGTTTCCCCTCCAAGGTGTACACTATTATGGCGTGTGAGAGGCCGATGTTGATTCTTTCAGGAGAGAATACGCCTATTGTAAACTTCTTGCGGGATAAGGAATGTGCCATGATTATTACCGAGCAGGACTTTGACAAGAAAGTTGAAAAGATGGATGCTTGGCTTAGAAGTGTTACTAAAGAAGATCTGCAGCGGATGGGTAAGAACGGGCTTGCGGAGATACAGGCTAAATATACTAAAGAGAAGGTCACGGAAATGTACTGTGACTTGGTAAAAGACTTAATCGGAGAATAGTATGAAGATACTTATAACTGGCGTTCACGGTTTTGTGGGTTCAAATTTGGTGGCTTCACTCTCGAAGGAACACGAGATATATGGGTTGGACATCATTGCTCCGGAGAAAGAGGGGGTTGTGAAGACATATTCGTGGGAGGATTTGGATGCTGGTCGTGTAGTGGATGTGGATGCCATTGTGCATCTTGCCGGGAAGGCGCACGATACGAAGAATCAGTCTGCGGCGGAGGTGTACTTCAAGGTTAACCGGGATTTGACCATCAAGATGTTTGACTACTTCTTGGCTCACCCAGACATAAAGAAATTTGTGTTCTTCAGTACGGCTAAGGCCGCAGCTGATAAGGTAGATGGAGTTTTAACTGAGTATGTTGTGCCAGCTCCTGTCGGCCCATACGGAGAATCTAAAATCGCGGCGGAAAAGTATATTCTGGAGCATATGCCAAAAGACAAGGATGTGTTTATCTTCCGTCCTTGTATGATACACGGCCCAGGCAATAAGGGGAATTTGAATCTTCTTTACAATGTAGTTAAGAAAGGTATTCCTTGGCCATTGGGCGCGTTTGAGAATCGCAGAACGTTCACATCCATAGAGAACATCTGTTTTGCTGTGAATGGGGTGTTGACAAAGGACGTTTTGTCGGGGGTTTACAATATGGGAGATGACGAGGCGCTTTCGACCAATGAACTGATTGAAGAGATATGTAAGTCGTTGGGGAAGAAAGCTCATATTTGGAGACTGCCCAAGGGCCTTATGAATGGAATGGCAAAGGTGGGAGGTTGGTTACATCTTCCACTGAATCCCGAGAGGCTTCGCAAGTTGACGGAGAATTACATCTCTTCTAATGCCAAGATCAAGAGGGCATTGGGCGTGGAGTTTATGCCCGTGGATGCAAGGGCTGGCTTAAAAAAGACATTAGAGAGTTTCAAAGGCTGATGGATTGTAGGGATAATAGTATTCAGGCATTCTTTGAATTAGTGAAGGCCGGGCTCTGGGAGAAGGATGCTTGGCTTTCGGGATATGGCGAGATTGCTTTTTCGGCGGTTTATAGAGTAGCAGAGGAGCAGTCTGTTGTGGGATTAGTGGCTGCTGGTTTTGAGCACGTGATGGATGTAAAGGTCCCTAAACGAGACGTTTTGCCCTTTGTGGGGAATACTGTGCAGTTGGAGCAGCGGAATATCGCGATGAATGAGTATGTCGGCCGATTGATAGAATACCTGCGAAAAGAGGATGTGTATGCCATATTGGTAAAGGGTCAAGGGGTTGCTCAGTGCTATGATCGGCCTTTGTGGAGAGCTTCCGGCGATGTTGATTTACTGCTGAGTAATGATAACTATGAGAGGGCGAAGAAGGTTTTGACCCCCGTTGCCCTGTCTGTAGAACAAGAATACACATTCCTGAAGCATATCGGGATGATGATGGCTGGCGGGTTTGAAGTGGAACTGCACGGGGCGCTCCCCAGCCGTCTGTCCAGACGTGTGGATAAGGTGATTGATGAGGTGCAGGGTAGTCTTTTTTATGGTGGGAATGTCCGGTCGTGGGTGAATGGCGGGACCTTGGTCTTTTTACCAGCGCCCAACGAGGACGTGATTTTCATTTTTACCCATTTCTTGCGTCACTTCTTTTATGAAGGGATAGGGATGCGACAAATCTGTGACTGGTGCAGATTGTTGTGGACATTCCGCGAGTCCATTGATGTGAAACTTTTAGAGAAGAGATTGCGAAAGATGGGGTTGATGACAGAATGGAAGGCTTTTGCGGCATATGCTGTAAAATGGTTGGGGATGCCTCCGGAAGCAATGCCACTCTATTCTACTGACGCACGCTGGAAGAGAAAGGCGGACAGGATTTGCATGTTTGTTATGGAAGTGGGGAATTTCGGCCATAATCAAAAGAGAGACTATAGAGGAATGTCTTATTTACTCAGAAAGATTGTTTCTTTCTGGGGACATTTGCGTGATATGCTCAGGCATTTTATGATATTCCCCAAGGACTCCATCGTGTTCATCGGCGGTGTGATTCACAGTGGAATGCACGCCGCAGTACGGGGGGAATAATCTTTGATCGGCCAAACGATGAATGACAAGCAGACAATCCTGCAACACTTCATACTGACCCGCTTCAACCTGCTGCTATGGAACAAGGATAAGGGGGGAGGTAAGGTCAGGACGCGGCAATGGCTGGAGCATAGATTCGCCCTCTTTGAGAAGTATTGCTTGCCATCGATAATAAGCCAGACGTGTCAGGATTTTGAATGGATTGTGCTCTTTGACAGCAGGACTCCGGATGATTTCCAGCTAAAGATTGAATCATATCAGAAGGTCTGTCCGCAGATGATTCCTATTTTCGTGGAGCCGCAGAATGGACGCTATTTTGCTGAGGTTTTTAGACGGGAGATTGTAAAACGGCTGGCGGCAGAGAGGGTGCTGACAACGTATCTAGACAATGATGACTCATTGAATATCGGCTTTGTGAGGGATTTGCAAAGCCGGGCGCGGTCATTAAACGATGGCACTTTTATCTATTATTCTGATGGCTACCAATTCTATACGGATCAAAAGTATCTGATGAAAATCCATTTCCCCAAAAATCATTTTGTGAGTGTCGTAGAGAAAGGGGATCCGTCTGTTCTTAAGGGGGTATTTGGTTATGGTGGACACGGACAAATTGATGATATTAAGGGCGTGGCGATTGAACGCATCGATAATCAGTTAATGTGGTGTGAGGTAGTCCATGAGAAAAATATGGTGAATGATGCTTATTATGTTAACGCAAAAATGGTCAAGGACGCTGACAGGTTAAGAAACGATTTCGCAATAGATGAGGCTGTGGAATATGGAACAGGCTTATATTTGTTCAGTTTTTTGCCACGCTACATCAAAACCTTCTTCGCCAGAGTAAAGCACCGTTTGTTCGGGTGGGAATGGTGATGGAATTTGAATTGTGATAAAAAGAATCAAAACAGATATGTTCAACTTAGACAAGTTTATAGCAGACAGCGTAACCTTCCGTCGAGTCAGTATGTTCGAGGCCGACATCCAGGCGAATAAGGAAAAGCTTTCGCATGAGATCAGGGGGAAGAAAGTGTGTGTAATCGGTGGGGCGGGGAGCATCGGCTCCAGTTTCATCAAGGCGGCGCTGCGGTTTGAGCCGGCATCGGTAGTGGTGGTGGACCTGAACGAGAACGGCCTGGCGGAACTGGTGCGCGATGTTCGCAGCACGCAGGGTCTGTATGTTCCTGAAGAGTTTCGCTGCTACACGCTGAATTTCGCCGACCCAATCTTTGAACGTATATTTCGTGAAGAGAAGGGCTTCGACATCGTGGCGAACTTTTCGGCCCACAAACACGTGCGTTCGGAAAAGGACCGGTATTCGGTGCAGGCTCTCATTGAGAACAACGACATCAAGGCTAAGAAACTGATGGATTTGCTGACGGTCTATCCACCCAAGCATTTCTTTTGCGTCTCTACCGACAAGGCCGCGAATCCGGTGAATATTATGGGCGCCTCGAAGCGCATCATGGAAGACCTGGTGATGGCGTACAACAAGTACTTCAAGGTTACTACAGCCCGTTTTGCTAATGTGGCCTTTTCTAATGGTTCGCTTCCGGATGGTTGGATTCACCGATTGCAGAAGAAGCAGCCCCTGGCAGCCCCTTCAGATGTGAAGCGATACTTTGTTTCACCTGAGGAATCAGGCCAGATTTGTATGTTGGCTTGTATTCTAGGTAACGGTGGGGAAGTGTTCTTCCCTAAACTGGGCGAGGATCAGATGCTTACCTTCAGTAGCATTTGCGATGACTTTGTTAAGGCCGAAGGATTCATTAAGAAAGAATGCTCCAGCGATGCCGATGCCAAGCAATATGCTTCGGCGATGGATTATGATAGCGATACTTATCCCGTGGTTTATTTCAAGTCCGACACGACGGGGGAGAAGGCCTATGAGGAGTTCTATGTCCCTGGAGAGAAGGTAGATATGAATCGTTTTCAGGCCCTGGGGGTGGTGGAGCAGACTGCTCGTCATTCCTTTGGCGAAGTGACCGACTTCTTTGGAAAACTAGAAGGCATCTTTGCGGATGAGACTTTCACCAAGGCTCAAGTTGTGGAGGCCATCAAGGAGTTTATCCCGAACTTTGAGCATGAAGAGAAAGGAAAGAATTTGGATCAGAAAATGTAGGATGGGTGAGACTGATGGTTCGGAATCAAGTCTTTTGGGGCATTGACGGAGGCGTAATCATATATCGGGGACGTGGCGTCTGGTGCTGGACTGGCAGATGTTCAGCCTCAAGTATCGGCAGGAGATTGACTGGCAGGAGTTCCAAGCCCGTGTGGATGAATTCGGATTCCGTCGGTTCTATGATTCGTTCAATCGGCTGGGTGAGTACCTCGTGGGAGAACTTGCCGCTGACGGCTTACTGCCTATGGATTTGCAGATGCTCTCGGACATCTGGTCTCCGCTGGATCTGCACGACTCGGTAACAGGCTGGCGCGGCAAACTCGCCCTTGCCGGCAATACCTGGCGCGCCCGGTGGAAATACCGCTTGTTCACGGATATGTCGTGGCTGAAGGCATTGTGGATTCAGGCGAGGGGCGTTTTGCTGGAGAAAGAGGTGAGGCTGTAGGGTTTAAGGGGTTTGTAAGCCTCCGATAAACGATGTCTATTAGGACTGCCCGGTAGTGGCTACCTTTGCATCAAAGACTAAGAGCCATGATGACAAAGGAAGAAGTCGCCCAGGTGATAGCCTACTGCGACGAGGAATAGCTCACGCTCAAGTTTAGTTGAAAAGATTAAATGAGAACACCGAAAAAAAGGTTACGCTGTATTCTAAGAGATAATGATGTGGTCTAAGGGATGACTTGTCTTTATGCTATTTGGATGTTTTAACATGGGAAGAGTGATTGTCATACTAGATTACAACAATGTTTTCTGTGTAAGTCATAATCTTACTGTTGATCGAAGGCAGTTCATTATGTCATCTTTTATTAGAGATATAATTCAAGACCACCCTTCGGTTGATTATATAGATATCCGGCTATATGGCGGTTGGTATCAAGATAATGTCCTCACAAGAATGGGCTCAAAAGTCATTTCGGAGCACCTGACGATGGACTTATTCCCAATCGTATTGGGCGACAAAAGGAAAATAGATGGCCGACAGACGATTGTTGAGTCTATTCATGGAGTTAAGTATGTTTGGTATAACACATACAGAGAGAAACAAGGGATACCCAGATTGGTTATCAATCGAGATGCACGCAGTGAATTGTGTGATGTGAATAAAAGTCATTGTCCTGTTCGTATTCTTGAACGGTTCGCTCGGAATCAAACTCGTTTTTGTCCAGTTGAAGGTTGCGAAATGAGCAATGGCAACGCTTTTGTTCAGATGGGGCAGAAAATGGTTGATGCGATGATGATATGTGACATCATTTCTTTTTCGGAATCGAAGGCGGTTGAATCAATGTATATCCTAACAGATGATGTGGACCTTTTTCCTGCATTAGCTAAATGCCGTAACAATAGCCCTTCGTTAGACATACGACTAGGTATTGTAAATGGTCGTAATGTCGGAGTTTATCGTGACTATTTGAGCGTTTTCAACATTAAAGTCTTTCAAATCTATGACGCCCGATGAATTAAAGATTATTAAGCGAGATCTTGCCTCTTTTGCCGATGATGAGTATGGAGTGATTGATGATGGTCGAGGAGGATTTCTCTTCGAAAGGAATGGTCAAGAAATTAGCATTCATGTCTATCGAGAGGATGACGATAGTCCTCTTATGGTTACTGTTGGAAAAGAGAAGTTCTCCTATAAGGCTTTTCTTGCCAAAAGACTTGCAAATCTGGATTTGTTGGCTAACCGGATGCTTCAGTACGAAGATGATGTTGAATTCTTTGTTAATCCGGAAGTCATCAAATATACGATTGAAAAGAAAGAATCTGGTCAAGCGTTACAAATCTTGGAAAACGAGGCCGGGAGTCCAGCAATGGTTGGGACAAAGATTAGTTTCGTGACGGCAGATGCCGGACATGGTAAATCTGTTGTTCTACGTCACCTGCAACGGGTTATTGCTGAAAAATATTTGCATGGAGAAGTAAGGTTCTTATTCTGGCACATTGATTTACATGGACGAGAATTGGTCAGACTTAATGAAGCGATAATGTTTGAAGTCAACAAGCTGAGGTTTTCAGGCCTTTTCTACTCTACGATTCTTACTTTAATGAAGCGCCGGCTGATTGTTTTAGGGATTGATGGCTTCGATGAACTGGCTGCTGAAATAGGGGGAGAAACTGCTTTGAATTCTCTTTCTAACTTAATGAGTTTGATGGAAGGCAGAGGGACGATTATCGCTGCTTCTCGACGTGCTTTTTTCAACTCTCAAGACTATTTGAGGCGCACAGGGTTATTGAAAAAGAGTTTTGGTGCGGGTTGTGAATTCAATGAGATACGCATTCAGAATTGGAAGTCCTCACAGTGTAAAGAATTCTTATCTCTGAATGCTTTTGAAGAGAACGACTATGATACTATGGCTTCAAAACTCGGCTCAGAGCATCCATTACTTGAAAGACCATACCTCTTTACTAAGTTGGTAACAATGGCATTCGACAGTAATGTGACTCCATCTAGTTTTCTGAAGGATTCGCCGTTAGATAGCATTAACGCAATAATTGAAGCATTTGTTAGGCGCGAAGTCCAGAAATGGACAGCTGCATTTGATTCTGAAACGGGCGCGCCATATCTGTCATATGAGCAGCATGTACGCTTATTATCTGAGATTGCAATGGAGATGTGGCAGAGCCAAAGCGACGTCATTTCTACTGATAATATTCAGTTACTGTTGACATTGCTGATTGATGAATGGCAGATGGATGAGAGAATTAAACCTAAGGTCATGCGACTCGTTGAGTCTCATGCGCTTATGGTAAATGTTGATGGTCGAGATAAATATAGAAGGTTTGATCATGAGGAGTTTAAGAACTACTTTATTGCCAAAGGTTTGGGAGCCCGCTTGCGGAATCGAGATGTTAAGTGGCTAAGGGGATTCCTTTCTATGGGACAGCTCCCAGATGCTGTGTCTCAGTATCTTGTTAATGATATAGGTCGGCAAGATTCTTTGTCATATGTTAAGGATTTGATCAGAATAGCCCAAGAAGAATGGAAACCTTCTTATGTTCATTCTAATATTGGCACCTTGATTCCTTATCTCTTAGATCAGATTGAGATTGTTCCTCCTATTAGTATTGAGAAGAAGATAGTCTTTTCCAGCCTTGTTTTTGAGAACAAGTCAATTCAGAATGTGTGTTTCCAAGGCTGTTCCTTCATTAATATTAGTCTGCGAGAGACTAAATTACAAGATGTTTCTTTTAAACAGTGCGTATTCTCTGATCTTAGAGTTTATCGAGAATCAAGTATAATAAAGAATGTGCATCTTGATGATGATACGACTGTTAATATGGTATCGATCATCAATGATCAGGGTGAAAGCGAAGTAGAGTATAGCCCTGTTATTATCAAAAGATTGCTAAAACAAATGGGTTTTGTTTTTAATGAACAAAAGGCTGTACTGGTTAAAAGGGATTATACACCGGTTAATGATGACTATTATAATAGTGTTAAGCGATTATTAAACAAGTATGCGCAAACAGGGTGTTTATACGAATCGATGGTAGAGACGATACGTTATAACAACACTAGTAATCCATCCATTATGATTAACGATATTATTCCTTTGTTAATAAAGTATGGGATTATTCAAGAAGTTAAGACAAAGCACACTAGCCAAGCTAATGTTAAAGCGTGGACATTGAATAAATATGAGATTCCACAAGTGTATTTGGCTGAGGAAGATGATGCTGCGCCTCTATTTGCCTTTTGGGAAGAAGTGAGAAAACATTCATGAGGTTTTGGATAATATGGTATTTGTCATCCCTCAAAAACTATTAACGTCAAGGAATGACTAAGAGGATGGTTAATAGTTATCTATTACAAATGGTCTTGTGGCTCAATAGTAAGAGCCTCCTTCTTACTTATAATTTAGCGGCAATAGAGATTTTAAGGAGAGATCCAGGTGCAAATCCTGGCAAGACTACAAAAAAAAAGAATAAATATGACTCTCTGCGTTGGTTGGATTCGCAAAATGAAAGATACAGAGGAAATCTGTCTTGCTTCAGATAGTATGTTCTCTGGAGGCGGTTCTCGTCTTCCCGTAGCCCCAAAACTCTTTCCAATACTACGAGGAGACTGTGCTATAGCATGTGCTGGCAATACTGGTTATACAATGCCATTAATAGAGCACATAAATCACGCGGTAGAGATAAACGGTCCCATTAGAGATCGTGCATATGACTTCCTACATTTTGTGCATCTGGTGGTAGATGTAGTGAATAGTTGTCTATATCAAGAAAAAGAGATACAAGAAAATGATAGAGTTGGACCGGACTTCTCAATGATTCTTGCTGGTTACTCATGCAAGAAGAGAGAATTACTTCTCTATACGATAGTGTTTGATAATGGACTAAAGAAGATGGTTGCTAAGCCGGCTGCTTCGATTATGGGCGTACCAGTTGCTGTTATTGGAGACTACGATCTGATATCAAAAGTGAGGTATAAAATATATAAAGCTTTTGAAGACGCTGGTTTGAAGAAAGGAGATACGTTTGGTTATGAACCTCTGGACGTGCTTACGGAGTACATTAACGATGGCACTATTGATTCTGTGGGCGGTCATTTGCAAATGATTAAGGTTCATACATACATGAATGTTCAGCCCATAGGGTTTTATTATCCGGAGACGAAAAGGATATATTATTATGGGAGGCCATTAATGACGTATGAGACTTTCCCTTATCTTATTTATGATGTGTCTGATAGGTCATTTAAACATATGAAGGTTAATGCCAGTAGTTTTCAATTAGTACATGAAAAGACGAATGAGCTAACTAAGTTTAAAAAGAAAGAAATAAGATAGAGACGAAGAATAATGAGCGGATTTCAAACACCAATAAGAATCAAAGACGCTAATGATAAGATCGTAGCCAGAAAATACTTGTTGCCAGCCATCCAAAGAAAATTTGTGTGGTAAACTCCTAAAGTGGAAGCTCTGTTTGATAGTATCATGCAGGGGTACCCCATTAACTTATTTATGTTTTGGGAGATCAACAGCAAGGAGGTGAAGAATAGCTTCAAGATCTATGAGTTTACTGAACTCATATCGTGCATTCTTTGCTGAAGGCAATCCTGACATTGATACAAAGGGGTTTGATGAGGTTATTGCAGAAATAGATGGTCAGCAACGTCTGACAGCACTGTATATCGGTATGAAAGGCACATACGCGTATAAGATGCCTAGAAGATGGTGGAAAAATGACGAAGACAGTTTACCAACTAGAAGGCTTTACGTGAACCTTGCTGCTCCATTACCGGAAGAGAACGAGCGTATGATGAAGTATGACTTTGTATTTCTGACGGAATGGGAGGTGGATGATCTGAAGGATGATCCAAACTACATCTGGTACAAGGTAAATGACATACTGGACTACCCTGATGAGTTGGATCTGGATGACTATATTGACTCACAGCCGTGGAAAGAGAATAAGTTTGCTAAGAGAACTGTAAAGACACTGTATAACCGCATATTTAAGGATAAACTTATCAATTATTATCTGGAAGACAGCCAGGATATAGATACTGTTTTGGATATCTTTATAAGGACAAACAGCGGTGGGGAACCACTGAGTTTCTCTAATTTGCTGATGTCTATCACGACGGCAAATTGGAAGAAAAGAGATGCCAGAAAGGTACTTCCTGATACGGTGAAGAAGGCGTTTGATATAGGCAACCCCAATTTTGTTATCAGCGAGGATTTCCTGCTTAAGACCTGCTTAGTGCTGTTCAATGAGAACATTAAGTTCCAAGTGAAGAACTCCAATAAGGAGATAGCCCTCATTTTTGATGATAATTGGGACAGGGTGGAGAAATCTGTTATTGCCGCTTTCACATTACTTGACAGTTGGGGATTTAACGATGCATCAGTACGAGCAAAGAATGCAGTTATCCCCATCATTTACTACATCTATTATAATAACCTTGAAAAAGTTATCAATAAAAAGACTGCTTGCTTAGATGAAAAGAAAGCTATGCGGAAATGGCTATGCATATCATTGTTAAAAGGCGTATTCGGTGGTCAGTCTGATACAGTGTTGACTCGTATAAGAGGCGTTCTGAGAGAGTTCCATGGAGCGGGTGTTTTCCCGTTTGAAGAAATAAAAGCGAGGTTCGCCGGAGATGCAACAAAGAATCTGGCAATTACATACGAACTGGTTGATGGTTGGTTGTCAATACAGAAAGATGCACCGATGTGTTATACTGTGTTGGCATTACTCTATTCTCACCTGAACTTTGATAGTCAAGAAAAGTTCCATAAAGACCATCTTCATCCATCAAGTTATTTCTTGGGGTTAAAGAAAACTGACTTTGCTGATGAAATGGTATTTGAGTTCTATACCAACCCAGAGAACTGGAATTCTATTATCAACTTGCAATTGCTGAATTCATTTCTAAATGAATCCAAGCAGGATACAACATTAAAGGATTGGGTAAAGGACAATAATATTAGTTTGGAGAATCAACTGATACCTACAGGAGTTTCGCTTGATGTCTCTGACTTCAAGTTGTTTGTGGAGGAGCGAAAGAAATTGCTAGCGAAGAGGTTGAAGAAGATTATTGAGGGGGCGTAAAAGAATAATTAGTAGAATATGTTGAAGAGGCAATGCCGTTGTACGCAGATGCGAAGTGTTGGGAAGAAAAAGCACAAAAAGTACTGGCTTTGGTGTTGGATACCGGTAATTTTGGTCAGGGACGGAATTATGATTACAAGAAACAAAGTTCGTTCGGTAAACGACTTGTTATTTCCTTTGGACGACACTTGGAGGACTTTCTTCGACGGTTTGCTATTTTTCCAATGGATGCCTGTCGTGCATGGTGTAAGACACTCATGCTGGGAGTCAAGTTTGCGGTGGGGGGGGGGAGTGATTCTTAAAGTTGAAAGTTTAGAGTCAGTTTGTAAGTTCATAATTCAATGTTCTTGTACGAGCCAAGCGACAGGGTCGAGCGCATGATGAATGGGTAAATACAATGCGATATGATAGATTTCAAGAAGAATCATGTGTATGTAGGCAAGGGGGACCGCGCTCAGGAATGGGCGGGGTTTAAAGATGGTGATACCGCTACAAAGGAGCACCAGAACCGGCTGATAGTGCAGGTGAAATTGTAAAATAGAATGAGATATATTTATGAATAATGGTCAACTTTGGCCCTCTCCTTCTTTATATGGGGTCGGGCATTTCACGGAGTTTAACCGGTATAGGGAGGCCCTCTTAATTGCTAAGAGCAAAGGCTTTATTGACAAGGCATTGCTGGTGAGAGAGATTCCTCAACGGGTGAAGGGACTGGTGCTTGTGGATAGCATCAGCGAGACCGTGTATATGGATCTTATTCGCGAGTTGACTCATTTCAGGTTTATACAGAAAGAGTCGAAGAATGAATATAAGATAACTTGGGAGGGCTTGGAATATCTTGAACTATGCAACACTAATAAAGAACTGGCACAAGACAGGTTATTAGAGCGAATGCAAGGGGTGTTTGTGACACCAGCATGGTTTATCAGCCGCCTGTGGGAGTTGAATCCAGACAACCAAGGTCAGGTGGTGATACCTATGCCTTTAAAAAATGCTCCGCTGAAGTCACGAAAATGGGCTGATAGCAGTTGGACAGATGAGTTGACTGTTATCAGCATTGAGACGATCAGATGGATTCAGAAAAAAATTCCAGGATGTTTTCCCTATGATGAGAGCCAATGGATAGAGGATTTGAGGAATGAATATCAGAGGTTGGGTGCACAGAAACCGAGAAAGAATAATCGGGAGATACCTGATAACGATGTGAATTATTCGCAGCGCAACAGATTGTCGCTAGCTATGAAGACAATCGCTGTGAAGAAATTTTTTTCGAGAATTAATCCGGTGACTCAAAATGCGGACTTTCTTAATAAGAGAAGTGATATGACACACCGCTCGTTTATGGTATGGTGTCCCAGATTAGAGAGTTTCAGCCTGATGTGTTATACAGACAATAATCCGGAAATCCCCGGACGATTATTGTATCCAATATCTTCGTTTAAAACAAGTAGTGCATCAGCATCGTTTACTCCTAAGCCCTGTCTTCGTGATAATGATGGTCGTACCTTATATATCCATACTCCACAATGGGAGGATATTAAGAATGACTTTATCACCACACTATTGGAGGTATATCAGAACTACTATAATAAGCAAACTATTATTTATATTTCTTTACAGGATATACGAGATGAGGTGTGTAGGTTACTTAGAATAAGCCCCTATCAGTTTGAAGCTTTTCTTCAGACAACATACGAGATGTCAGTCAAGCATGAGATCAATTACTCCATATCACTTGAAACAGATATTCGATTAGACATGAAGGTTAAGATAAACAGAAGAGGCGTCTATCTGAACGGAATTATGTATTCACTGATTGCAATAAAACCACTATAAGTATGAATAATAAACTTTTAAGAAGACCAAAGAGTGTCGATGAAATAGAGAATAAATATCAGTTTCTTGGTTTTACTCAGAATCCTTTCCCTATAGAGCCTGCCGTAAAGCCCTATAGTGATGATCCACGAGTTAACGGAAGTATTTTCTTAGAAAAGATTCGTCAAGAAGAGATGACGGATTTCAAAGAGCACATCGTCAAGGCTCCCAACAAGATTGGCCTGATGATGGACTATGCAGCCTATAAAGGACGTGGAATTGGCAAGACGGCTTTCTTGAACCACATGAAGAATCTGATTAATTCGGATTTGGGCGAACAGATGTCGAATGGTGACAGTGTTATCTATGCAGTCTATGTCTCACCATCAGCGGACAAAAACAGCAGAACACTGAATGATGTAGCTCATTCCATTTTCAGCTCGATGCATAAGGAGGGACTGTTCCTGACTGTTTTTTGCAGATTGAGGGCTATGAGCGGCCTTTTGGATGATGTCATTGATGAAAGTATTGACGAGTCAAACTATGAAAACACCATTGCCGATGACGATTGGCTTAAAGCCCGAAATGTGGATGTTGCGGCATTGAATACTTTTGTATTGAATGAACTGAAGAAGGCAGGTATTACAGATGAGGCAACAACCTTGTTTGGTGGCAACTATCAGTCTTTCCGTGCAGCATTGGAGGAAAATAAGAATGAATATTTCTGGAAAAAGCAGGGATTGTCGTTCTTGTTTAATAATGTGGAGAAACTGCTGAAGGCGGCCATGTTTACTAACTGTATCATTCTCTTGGATGAAGCAGAGAAGATGATTCAGTATCAGAATTTCAATGAACGCAGAGCTTTTTGTGAAAACCTGCGCTACTATTTCATTGATGGTAGTTGCACGAATGCCTTGGATGGATTTTTTAAAATTGTCTTGACCATACATCCTAACAGTCAGGAATTATTAATGCCCCACTGGGCTGCCGCCGGACTAGACAGGTTCTGTAGTTTGGGAGGAAACACATCGTCGGAGAATACCATTTTCTTCCGTCCGATGTCGAATGATGCGATGATGATCAGTGAATTGGCTGAAATTTACCTTCATGAGTCCCGTATTGATAAGAATGACAATTCTATTAATCCGTTCACACAAGATGCCATCAGCTATGCCATGGAGAAATCTGACCGCATTCCTGGTCGTTTCTTGAAACTCCTATACATTATTATTGAAAAGGCGGTGACAAACAAATGGGAGCATATCGATAAGGAGCAAGTTGATAACGCATGGCAGGAGGACAACAAGAACTACCAGTCAGAAACAACAGCGTCAGACGAGTCGCCACTGCCTAAAACAAAGGTGGAATTGTAATGGCAGATGTGATTTTTAGTCGAAAGGACCTCCAGGCACTACAAGATGGGAAGGGTGTTGCTACTCGGTATCAAGAATATCTGGACATGGGTTATCTGCCCATACCATTACTTCTTGATTATCTGGAGAAGAATAAAAAGAGTCATGGGTCATTGCATACTGAGTTAAAACAGGTATTGCCAAGATGCGAAGAGAATGGGATAAGCCTGATACCGCTGTCAGCAAATGGGTTGTGTACAGCGCTTTCAGATCCGGATTTTTCAGAAAAGTATGTGAATAGAGAAGGTAATCCCTTTGAACTTTCCACAGAAGCATGCGTATATGAGTATGATATGTGGTGGGATAGAAAAGAGCTACTCAGTTCGTTACAGGAAATATCATGGGAATAGAATATGTATTTGTTGATACTTGTGTGCTTGCTGACATACTTACACAATACGACCCACTAAAGCCACATGGGAGTATGGTAGAAAGTCCATTCTTGAAACGTGATATGGTAAGGCTGGTAAACAAAATAGTTGAGGATGTTAATGGGGATGCTGGTTATATAGTCGCGTCAAGTTTTGCATTTGTGGAACTGATTAATAAAATGGGCTCTATCTTCTCTGGCAAAATGAAAATAGAACGTATGATGTCGATTATGAGCCAGCCTCCCAGTTGGCTGATTATTGAGCCGGTGGATGGACAGACTGCTGAATACTACTGTGATGTGCCTAACGTAGTAAACGGAGAGAATGTGTCGTCGGATGATACGGTTCATGTTGCTACAGCATTGCAACGAGGCGACAAACTGACTTTCCTGACGACAGACCATATTTTGAAAAATATGGTGTTTGAAAAAATAACCTTTTTGGATTCGTAAACGGTCATGCTGCATTTCGAGGTACAGAGTAAGCGAGGACAACGGGCAGATTACGGGGCTTCTGTGGAGAGTCCGGGGCAACTGCCATCATTTGTCCTGGTGTTCAATGATGACTGGAACGACTATACTTACCGGACTTGGTTTGCGCTGTTCTATTTTGATGAGAGCGGGCAGCGTCATTTTGTGGGCGAGATGAAACTGCTCAAACGTGATGCGTTGAATACCTTCGAAGTGTTGCCGCAGGCGTGGGATGGGAAGTTGGATGAGAACTTCTGTTCTCTGGGTATCGAGTCGTCATATTACGCGAAGATTTATGACCTGTTTAGCGGAACTATCGTCATTGATGACCTTCTGACAAGTTTGCGGGATTGTGCCTATAATCAGAATATCTATGAGGATTTCATTGAGGATGACGGCTTCAAGACCTCGCTGCTGCGGGAGGACTCTTCTGAGCAGGCGGTGGTAGAGGCGGCATTCCTACTGAGCGGCAAAGATAAAGCGGCGGCCTATTCCTTTGGACTGCGTTTTGCGCCCAGTTACTTGAATGGTGCCTACACGGATTGGGAAGTACGTTTGCTTTATGGTGCACCTCCGTTTATGAGGGCAGTCGGGTTGATAGGCAATAACGGAGTTGGCAAAACGCAAATGCTGAAGATGTTGGTGGAAACGCTAATTTCTAATGTAGCAGTGGCACACTCTTTACCATTGTTCAGAAGTTGCCTGGCTATTAGTTCGACTCCATTTGACGGCTATGATGAGATAGCAGTGGAAAATCCCAGAATCCCTTATCAGCATTTTACGATTGAGCAGGATTCGGAATATACAGAGGAAGAAATACTTGAGTGTATTGATGTCATTTATCATCGTCCTTTGATTCACAGAAAGGCAATGATACAACTCTACAAAGAAGCTATTGATGAGCTGCTGGGAGAAGAGGTAGGCGCATTTCTGAAATACAATGAAGAAACTGATAGTTTCGATTTGGACAAAGATTTGCTACATAAGCAAATAGGGATCTTGAGTTCTGGACAACTGCATATATTTAACCTGCTTACGTTTATACATGCTCATATTCATCTTACTTCGCTGTTGGTGATAGATGAGCCAGAGGTACACATGCATCCGCAGATAATTGTGTCGTTTATGGCGATGCTTGGGGGAATTTTGAACCGTTTCAGAAGTTATGCGGTCATTGCAACTCACAGTCCGTTAATCGTAAGGGAGATGGTGGGGCAAAATGTGTACCTGATGCGGCAAGTAGATGGAGGCATCCCCAACGTGTCGAAGGTTGCGTTTGAGACTTTTGGCGCAGATGCCTCTGAACTCTATATGAACATCTTTCAGTTCGATGAACTGATGTCCTCGTTTTATCGATACGTGAAACTTCTTGGACGAGAAAGGTCATACAAGGGTGCGCTGGAATATATTATGCAATATGCGCCTAAGTTAGGACTCAATGCAAGGTTGTCAATAAGGGATTACTTGGAGAAGGAGAAAGATGCATAATTTCAGTAGGCCCATGACCAAGGTGGAAGATAATCTTGTGGCAGTAGGGAAAAACCTGCGTAGCCCCAAGAAGGAGTTCTTTGCGACTAATCGAGCTCTGCTGGCGACTGCTTATAATGAGTATGACAAGCTTGCAGGGAAGGATCTTTTGCATACCTTATCGCGTTTGTGGGAGATAATGCCTGAAATGGATGAGGCGGCGAAGAAAGCAGCAAGAGATAATAGACAACTGGCTTATGGCTTGTACGTGGATGACCGCCCTTTTGTTAATGACCATTGGGAATACCTGACAGCACAGAATGGAGGAGAAACACTTTATTGCCCGATATGTGGACTGCATGAATGTGAGGAAATGGACCACTTCGTGCCGCGAGGATTAGATTCATATCCGGAGTATGCTGCTCACTTGTTGAATCTGATACCGCTGTGTCATAGTTGTAATCACAAAAAACACGAACAGTTTTTGGATGAGGCTGGGGCCCGCATTTGTTTTAATGCCTTCTATGATGTTCTTACAAGTCGAGAATTGCTGGAATGTAAGATAACTCCGAATCCGAACGACGGTCTACCACAGATTCAGACATATCTAAGTTCTGCGTTGAAAGCTGGTCGCAAACCAGATGACTATGTCATTTCGACTGTGAATAAATTGGAGCTAATGAAGCGCTTTGAGTCAAAAGCGAAGCAGATTTTTAAGAAGGAGATGATAAGGTTGACGAGACGAACTGGACAGGAATGGGCGGTTATAAAAAGCGAGATGCAAGGAATGGCGACTACTGTTGCGGGTGATCCCGATGTGGTAACTCCTGCTGTTATGATGGCAATTGCTGACTCGAAGGAGATGGAGACTTGGTTTAAGAGGCTGTGAGTAAACACGTATGGGTTTATGCAAAAACTATCTGACAGAACAAAAATAGGTTTGCTATTGTTTGCCATCCTTGTGATTGGCGGATTGCTGTTCTGGCTGTTCACATGGATGCTCTACAAACTCCAGTGGTGGAACCTTCTTGTACTGGCTGGATTTGCGGCATGGATGGCGTTGTCTAGTTGGTTGAGCGGGCGAAAGAACGGGAAGGTGATGACGGTAGTCAGCAATGTCGTATCTGCTCCTGTTGCAGTGATATTTTTGCTTGTTGGATTGGTACATCCTTTCATCACCATCGTCGGGACGTACTTTTTCGTGGCTATGTTTGCCTTTGGTGTGCCCGCACTGTTATTAACCGGCCTGAACCATGTGTTTGAATGGGGTCTATTGCCGGAGACAATTGGTTTTGTGGTGATGGCAGGTGGTTCAATCTTGTGCGCCAACTCTCACAGAGTTACAAAATGGATGGTGCAGCACTCGCCTCTACGTAACTTTGGTGAACATCGATATGAATCGTATAGGGAGCGGCTGGCATACTATATCATCCATCCAAGCAATGTGATTTTCTTGTTATATCCGCTGTATTTCGTGTTTCTATCGGTGACAGGATATTTGCAAATTCAAACGGGAGGATACCTCGTATCGCAAGGATTTGATGCTGCGGTGCTGAAAGCATTCTTGGTGTTCATTGCTTTTACCAATATGCGCACCAAAGCAAAGGAAGCAGAGCTGGACTCGAAAGAACTCCTGAAGCAAACCTTGGGATTGTTTGTGCATGATGAGAGATAGGAAGGAGATATTTGTTGAGAGTTTAAAGTTCCGAGTTATGATAACGCTAACTTTAACGAATTTGGAGAAGTATGCTGACGATAGAGGAAGTGAGAAAGGCCATAGAGGAGGCAAGGCTGAAGCGGGACTTCATTCATGAGCTGACGCCTGCAAACCAGAAGTTCCTGGAACGGAGAAACGGGACGTTCGAGGCGGTGCTGACGGGGAAAGGGAAGGAGAAGTGTCTGATACCCGAGGTGGGGGTGTTGCATTTTCTTTATCGCGGGCAGAACATGGAGGTGGTACCCTGTGTGCCGTCAATCTACAGGGGCAATCCTACCGAGGTACAGATTTTCGTAAACCGTATGCGGTTGGTGCTCTTCAGCAGACTGATGAAAAGTCATCCGGTGGTGACTCGCTTTTTCGAAAGGCATCATTTCTTGGTGAACGAAGAGGGGTTGGCACAGCATTATGGTGTGAAAACAGCAGTTTTAGACTTGACGAGCAGTCTGGACGTGGCGTTATTCTTTGCTACATGCAAGTACGACCGAGATACGGACAGTTATGACTACTTTCGCGATGGGGATGAAAATGAGGGTGTGCTCTATGTGTTTGACCCCGTACGCGACAATGAGCCTTCGCCACCAATGCACTTTGAGAAGTACATGAACGGAAGCATAACGCCTATCGGTCTGCAGGCATTCCCAAGACCTGGGGCACAGTATGGCTATGCGCTGCATATAGGAAAGGGTGGAAGTACCAAGAGCTGGATGTATAAGTTTAGGTTTACATCTGAGGACTCGAAGTTCTACTATGATAAGTTCCGTTACGGAGAGGCGCTGTGGATAAAAGACCGGCTGATACCGAAAACGAAAGAGATTGCCGGAAGGATGTGTTTCTCGTACAGTGTGTTCAAGGAGGCTTACGAGAGATTCAGGCCCAAGGGGTATTCGAAGACGAAACTGAAAGCGGAGTTGGAGAATGAGGGTGTAGAGTTGCGGCAGAAGCATGACGACGTGGTGTTAAGTAAGGAGGAACAGGCGGAGATTATTGCAGAGTGGAATGACACGCTTGGCAGGGAGACGTGCGAGAAGATAGTGAGAAAATACTGGTTTGAGCATGATGGTATAGATGAGCCTAATGACGGTAAGTGGGGGAAGGTGAAGGGTATGAGGAACCGTCAGGAATACAATACCATGCAACATATTGCTGAGTATATGATGATCAATATGATTGCCTGTCCCGATTGGCCGGAAGGTGCTGAGTGGAAAAACTACATCAACACGCCGCGACCCCAAGAGAAGCCGCGACCTGACGACGGGCAGTGGAAGAAAATTGGTGGTACGATGGATTCTGTGTTTGGGAAGCCGTATCTGGAGGAAGAGGATTGGTGGATTGAATAGTTGAGAGCATCTTTTAGTTTAGAGTTGAGGTTTTAGAGTTTAGAGGTAGTGGTAAAGGTTAATGGATAAAGTTTAAGGTTTAAAGCAAGTTCAAGGTTCAAGAGTTCAATGGATGAGAACGCTAACGTTAACGAAACTGGCGGGGTGCTAAAGATAAATAAACGTAAATGAAACAATATTAATGTTAAAACTGCGTTCTTTGGTATAGATGATGCAGGATAGTGAAGAGAAAAATATGTAAATTTGCAAAATGGTAACACTGGAGCTATATGGCAGAGAGAATTGAAATGGAAGTGAACGATCCGTTGGAGGGTTTCCGTTTTCACGAAGAGTTGATAGTGGCGAAACGTGAAATAGCGGAGTTATATCATCCTGCCATTGATGTGAAGGTGTATCGCACGTTTGTGGATAATCCCCCGTCGGAAATAGATACGACGGCGCGTGCTTACCGTGACAGAGATGCGGATGCAGCGGTAAAAGGCGGCT
>JAEEII010000220.1 GCA_016281295.1 Bacteroidales bacterium | reverse complement strand
TTCAGCCATGTCGTTGTGCAGTACGGGAATCTGTTTTTCTTCAAGATAGGCCACCAATGGGGCGGATACGTATGGTTTTTCTAGAATGATCATGGGGAATTTAGAATTTATAATTTAGAATTTAGAGGGGGTTAGCGGAGGATGTTTTGGGTTCGGTCAGGGCCGTAGGAGACGAACTTGATAGGCACGCCGACATAATCTTCGATAAACTTTATATAGGCTTCTAATTGAGTCGGTATTCCGTCTTCTATCTTTTGTTTCCATCCGGGAAGCGTTGTGTAAACAGGTTCCATGGTTTCGGTGCAGGCAGCAAAAGGCAGATGCTTGGTTTCCACGCCGTTGTAGCGGTAAGAGGTGGCCACCTTGATGGTCTCGAAGTCATCCATCACATCCGATTTCATCATCATCAAGTCAGTGACGCCGCTAAGCATGACCGCATATTTGAGGGCGGGAAGGTCGAGCCATCCGCAACGGCGCGGGCGTCCTGTGGTGGCACCGAATTCATGTCCGTTCATGCGCAGTGTCTCACCGGTCTCGTCGAAGAGTTCAGTGGGGAAGGGGCCAGTGCCCACACGGGTGCAATAGGCTTTGAAGATACCATATACCTTGCCGATGCGGTTGGGGGCGACGCCCAAGCCGGAGCATACGCCTGCAGCGATCACACTCGACGAGGTGACAAAAGGATAACTGCCGAAGTCCACGTCGAGCATTGAGCCTTGCGCACCTTCTGCCAGCACTTTCTTGCCAGCGTCAAGGGCTTCGTTGATATAGTATTCACTGTCGATAAATGCGTATTGTTTCAGGTATTCAATGCCCTCGAACCACAGTTTCTCGTATTCGTTGAAGTCGATGCCGTCGAGTTGGAAGCCTTGCATGTCGAAGCCCAGTCCGGCGATTTGCTGAAGATGGGTTTGCTTCAAATGCTCATATTTCTCTTTGAAGTTGTTGGTGACAATGTCGCCGATGCGCAAGCCTCGGCGGGCGGTTTTGTCGGTATAGGTAGGGCCAATGCCTTTCAGGGTGGTGCCTACTTTCATCTTGCCCAGTGCCTTTTCGTTGGCGGCATCCATGGCGCGATGGGTGGGGAGAATTAAATGCGCGCGGTTGGCGATCTTCAGGGTCTGGTGAAGGTCGAATCCCGCCTCGCGCAGGTGCTCTATCTCACCTTTTAATATAAGTGGCTCGATGATAACACCGTTGCCAATGATGTTGACGCAACCTGGAGTAAGCACTCCCGATGGGATGTTGTGCAACACGAATTTTTTGCCCTCGAACTCGATGGTGTGTCCGGCATTCGGACCACCTTGAAAACGAGCAACAATATCATAATTCGGGGTCAACGCATCCACCACCTTGCCTTTGCCTTCATCACCCCATTGCAATCCTAATAATATATCCAGTTTATTCATATTGTTTGTAGTTTTGTCAACTTCTTACTTCTTACTTTTGTCTTCTGTCTTTTTTTTATTAATCTTGTGCCCATAAAAAACCAGTGAATGATGGGTGATGGCTACCCCCAGTTCCTCTTCGATGGTCTTTTGGATCTCCAACAGTCTGGGGTCGCAGTATTCCAGCACCTTTCCCGTGTCTAAATCAACGAAATGGTCGTGTTGCCTGAACTTGTAGGATCGTTCATATTGCGCGCAGTTATGACCGAACTGGTGCTTGATTACCAAATTGCAATCCAGCAGTAAGTCAATGGTGTTGTAAAGCGTCGCACGGCTGACACGGTATTTGTTGTCCTTCATCTTGTTGTACAGTTCCTCGATGTCGAAGTGCCCGTTGGTCGAATAGATTTCTTGTAAGATGGCATAACGTTCCGGGGTCTTCCGCAGGTTGTGTTCATGAAGATACTCTGTGAATATCTTTCTCACTGTCAGCAAGATGCTTTCATTGGTCTCTTTCATGTCTTGTTGCTTGAATGACCCGCAAAGATAATTATTTATTCGGAATAATTCTAAATAAGACGGACGACTTTTTTCACTTCTTTGAATTTCCCAAGGCGATCGATGAGCAGATTGAGTTCAGCAGTGTTGTGTACATAGACGGTGATGTTGGCTTCAACAAGGTCTTGTTTCGACTCTATATGCAGAGCATGCATGTTGAGTTTCAGCTCGTTAGATAGTAGGTCGGTCATTTTGTTGAGCAATCCGATATTGTCGATGGCCGTAATTTTGAGTCCGGCCAGGAACGCGATTTCGCTTTTAGGCTGCCATTTGGCTTTGACGATGTTGTTGCCATAGCGCGACATCATGGTGATGGCTTTAGGGCAGTTGGAGCGATGTATTTGAAGGGGCTCGCCAGGGAAGTTGAAGGCTACCACCTCGTCGCCAGGGATGGGGTTGCAGCAGGTTGCCACGTTGATGTCGAACTCTCCGGTCTCTACGATGGCCTCGTCTTTCTTTTGTTTGGACTCTCCGCCAAGCAGTCCGAAGGTGAGGTACCGCAGCAGTCCTCCGTTGGTACTGCTTTGGGGCTTCAATATCTTCTGGATGAGTGCCTCGGTGATCTTGCCTTCGGCGACCATGTAATAGAAGTCCACTGCACTGGAGATTTTCTGTTCTTCCATGATTTTGGCGCGGTTGGCTTTGGAGGCTTCGAGGTTGAGTTTCTTCATGATGGCGTTGAACATCTCTTCTCCCTCCTCACGGTAGGCGCGACGGAATTCCTTGATGCCGGCCTTGAGCTTCGACTTGGCGAAGGCGGTGGTGAGGAACTCGAACCATTTCTCCTGGGGATGTTGTGCCTCGGAGGTGATGATCTCCACCTGGTCGCCGGTCTTCAGCTTTTGGTCGAGATGGGCCAGTTTGCTGTTGACATTGGCGGCGATGCTGTGGTTTCCGATTTCGGAGTGGATGCTGTAGGCGAAGTCAAGCACAGTGGCGTTTTTGGGGAGGGTGATGGCTTTCCCTTGTGGCGTGAACACCTTGATTTCGTCGGCGAACAAGTCGTTGGTGAAGGTGTCCACAAAGTCGAGGGTCGAGTCGCTCTCGCTGCTGATTAGCTCGTTGACCCGTTTCAGCCATTCGTCGAAACCGCTCTCGGTCTGGTTGTCGGTGCGATATTGCCAGTAGGCGGTGAAGCCTTTCTCGTCGATCTCGTTCATGCGTTTGCTGCGGATCTGCACCTCAGCCCAGTTGCCGTCTTTGCCCATGAACACAGCGTGTATGGACTCGTATCCGTTGATTTTCGGTGTCGAGATCCAGTCTTTCAGTTTCGAGACGTTGGGCGTGTAAACATCGGTGATGATGGCATAGAGTTTCCAACACTCGATTTTCTCCATATCCGGAGGGCAGTCGATGAGGAAACGGAGATGGAAGATGCCGTACAGCTCGTCGAAAGTCAGCTGTTTTTTCTTCATCCGTTTCCAGACCGAATGGGTGGAACGTTCCACAATCTGCGACTGCACCTCAACGCCACGTTTCTTGAATGTTTCCTCCAAAGGAGCCAAAAACTGCTTGAGTTGGCCGATTTTCTCTTCTCTGATTTCGTTGACTTGTTTCTTGATGCTGTTGTAAATGACGGGGTCCGTGTATTTCAGCGAGAGATCCTCCAGCTCATCCTTGATGGCATGAAGTCCGAGACGATAGGCTAACGGCGCATAGATATAAGCGGTTTCAGAGGCGATTTTAAGCTGCTTGTGAGGCGGCATCGAGTTCAAGGTGCGCATGTTATGCAGCCGGTCGGCCAATTTGATGAGCACCACACGGATGTCGTATGACAGGGAACTGATGATCTTCTTGAAGTTTTCCGCCTGAATGCTCTCAGCGTTGTCCACCTTGTCGAGTTTGGTCAGTCCGTCGATGATGTGGGATACTTTCTCGCCGAAAAGCTGCGAGATGTCATCGAGGGTGTATTCGGTGTCTTCCACCACATCGTGCAGCAAGGCACAGGTGATGGAGGTGCGTCCTAAACCGATGTCTTGCGCGGCGATAGTGGCCACAGCGATGGGATGGTAGATGTAAGGCTCACCCGAACGTCGGCGTTGAGTGCAGTGGGCCTTCGCGGCGAAATAAAAGGCTTTTTCCACCATCTCAAGATCCTGTTTCTCCTTGCGCGTTTGCCATGCCTCAAGCAAACGCTCGTACCGTCGCAAGATCTCTTCTTTTTCTGCTGATGAATAGTTGTCGGGTAAAGATTGTTCCATGCAATACTGTTTTTTCTGAAATAAACTGCAAACTTAATGAAATTATTCTTTTTTATGCAAGACGAAAGCCGGTTTTTATTTTGTTGGTTGTTATTTTCTCAAGATTGATTACCTTTGCGCCCGAAGACAACATTATGCGCAAGTTTTTTCTCATCGGCCTGCTCTTTCTCCTCAGCATCCCAGCCTGGGCCACGCATCAGCGTGCCGCTGAGATTACCTATGAGTGGAGGGGTGGCAACACCTACGAGTTCACCTTGACCTGCTATACCTATACCCCCAGTCTTGCCGGCGTGCAACGCGACTCGCTGTTGATGGAATGGGGTGACGGCTTTGCTGACTATGTGCCACGTGTAGTGTATCAAGAACTTGGCGACAACTTTACCCTTAACGTTTACAAGATGACGCACGACTACTCGTCTTCTGGCACCTACGTCATCAGCATGGAGGATCCTGACCGTAACTACGGCGTGGTCAACGTGCCTAACAGTGTCAACATTTCCATGTATATCGAGACAGAGCTTGTCATCAATCCTTTCTTGGGTTATAACAACTCGGTGCAGCTCCTCAACGCTCCTGTTGACAAGGGTTGTGTGGGGAAGCCTTTCTATCATAACGTCTCGGCATACGACCCTGATGGCGACAGCCTTAGCTACCGGTTGTTGCCTTGCAAGGGTAATGGGGGAGAGGATATCCCAGGATATACTTTCCCGCAGACGTCCAGTGTGTTCGACATCGACCCCGTCACAGGTGTGTTACGGTGGGAGAATCCCATGATGCAAGGGGAATATAATGTGGCAATCATGATCGAGGAATGGCGTGCTGGGGTTAAGATTGGCTCGGTGATTCGCGATATGCAGATCCTCATCACCGCTTGTAACAACAATGTCCCTGAGATCTCCGCCATCACCGACACCTGTGTCATCGCCGGTTCCACCCTCGACTTTTTGATTTCTGGCTCCGACCCGGATGGCGATGTTGTGACGCTGGAGGCCACCGGCGCTCCTTTTGAGATTGAGGTCAGCCAAGCAGTGGTGACACCACCTACAGCGAATGGCCTTAACCCAGTCATGCAGTTCACCTGGGTCACGGAATGCAGCCACATCCGTAAGACTCCTTATCAAGTGGTGATCCACGCTAAGGACGACTCGTTCCCTATCCCCCTCACCAACGTGCATGTCATCAACATCAGCGTCATAGGCCCTCCCGTAGAGGACCTTCAAGTGGAAACCGCCAGAACGCTCCACGCTTCACGCCTCAGTTCTCAACTCTCCTGGTCGCAATATACCTATTGCCCTAATGTGGCGGGAATTCAGGTGTATCGTAAGACTGGCTCTAATCCTTATCAGCCTGATCCTTGTGAGACGGGCGTTCGACCAGGGTATCAGCTGATTGCTGAACTCGCTGCTGATGCCACCTCGTACCAAGATGACAATGGAGGACTGGATTTCGATCAGGGAATAGACTACTGCTACCGTGTGGTGGCGGTGTTTCATGGAGGTGCCGAGAGTCAGCCCAGTGAAGAGGTCTGCGTGCGCCTGCCCAATAATTTGCCTCTGATGACACAGGTCTCCAACGACAGCCTGGACCTTCTTTCGGGTCGTATGCTCGTGGGATGGACCTCACCGCAAGATATTGAATCTTATTATCAACCTCCTTTTTCCTATTCGCTGATTCGGTTTTTGAACGGTGAGTCAGCCACGGTTTATACTGGTTCCGACACCCTCTGTCATGACGGGGAGGTGAATCTCGCTGATGTGACATCTCTTTCTTATCAAGTGGAGATGCGTGATGCGAACCAGCAGCTTATGGGGAAGAGTGTCGCTGCTCATGCTGTCATGCTGAGCGGTACGGGTGGCGATGCATCGGTATCACTGTCATGGTCTGAAGAGGTCCCTTGGATAGTTGACAGCACCGAGGTGTTTCGTTCAACCGACACTGTCTTTTCAAGGATTGCAGTTACGGAAACCATGGACTTCAGGGACACGCTTGTGGAGAACGAGGTGAAGTACCGTTACTATGTGCGAACCTTCGGGCATTATACCATCGAGGGGATTCAGCGGCCTTTGTTGAACTATTCTGCTGTCATCGAAGTCACGCCTAAAGAAAACGAGGATCCAGAACCCGAACCGGAGAAACCCGTGTATGAGCTTCCGAACGTGTTCACCCCTAACGGCGATGGCTTCAATGAGGTCTTTGAGCCGACACGAATCACCCCGGACTTGATTGCCTGGGTGAAGATGCACATCTTCAACCGTTGGGGCCGACCCGTCTTTGACACGGAGGACATCTTCATCCGCTGGGATGGAAACGCCCAAGGCACCCATGTCCCTTGTCCCGACGGCACCTATTTTTATATCTGTGACGTGGAAATGATAACCCCTGAAGGACCAGTCACCCAGCGCCTCCAGGGGAGTATTATGATTGTAAGATGAGAGGTAAGAGGCCTCTAACCTTCATTAGTATTTCATCATCTCGATAAGGTCAACCATGCGGTTGGAGTAACCCCATTCGTTGTCGTACCACGACATGATCTTCACCATCTTGCCCATCACCATGGTGCTTTGGGCATCGAAGATGGAGCTGTGCGGGTTATGGATGATGTCGCAGCTCACGATCGGGTCTTCAGTGTATTCGAGGATGCCTTTCATGGGGCCTTCAGCGGCTTCTTTCATGGCGGCGTTGATTTCCTCTTTGGTGGCTTCGGTCTTCAGCGTGCACACGAGGTCAACGAGGGAACCGGTGGGGGTGGGGACACGGACAGCGATGCCGTCGAGTTTTCCATTCAGTTCGGGGATTACGATACCCACGGCTTTGGCGGCGCCGGTGGTGGTGGGGATCTGCGACATGCAGGCCGAACGGGCACGGCGAAGGTCACTGTGTGGACCGTCGAGGATCACCTGGTCGTTGGTGTAGCTGTGGATGGTGGTGATGTAACCTTGCTCGATGCCGAAACGGTCGTTCAACACTTTGGCGACGGGAGCCAAGCAGTTGGTGGTGCAGGAGGCATTGCTGACGCACTCGATATCATCGGTCAACTCATTGTTGTTCACACCGACCACGATGGTGGCGTCGATGGCATCCTTCGAAGGAGCGGAGAGGATGACCTTCTTGGCACCGTTCTTCAGGTGGTCGCCATAGCCACCTTTGCTGCTTTCCTTGGAGCGGAACACGCCAGTCGATTCAACGACGACATCGGGGGTCTTGCCCCATTTGATGTTCAGCGGTGAACGTTCAGCCGTGACGGGGATGCGTTGGCCGTTGACGATGAGAGCGGTCTCGTCATATTCCACGGTGCCAGGGAACTTGCCCTGGGTGGAGTCATATTTCAAAAGGTGGGCCAGCACCTTGGTGCTTGTAAGGTCGTTGACACCCACGATTTCCAGATTCGGACGTTCGCAAATGATGCGGAACACGTTACGGCCAATACGGCCGAAACCATTGATACCTACTTTAATCTTTTCCATTATAAATTGATTTTGATGTTTCTCATTCAAAATGAACTGCAAAAATACGATTTCTATCGTTAAATTAACTTCAGAATGAAAAAAAATCTTACTTTTCAACCGAATTAGATTTCCCAATTCCCAATTCAAATAATTATCGTATTTTCGCATTCCAATACGATGATACGCTATGTCCGAAACATTCAAATCCCAAGCTCTCGAAGCTAATCTGGCACAAACCAGATACAAAGACATCTTCATTCCAGAAGAACATCAGCAGTTTATTAACCTGTCAACCAAATACTTCGGCATAAACAAACGAGCCAAAGAATGCATTACCGAATATCACCACCCACTATCCAACCACACCTTTGTGATTGAAGAACTCCGTAAGATTCTTATGGATGACTTTTGGTTCTATACTCGTGACGACGTGCCCGCCGATGCTTTGCTCATCCCCATCGAGATGATGCGCAGCTTGCTTCGCCCCGATGTGACGAAAAAGCTGAGACTCAGCATTGTGAATACCTTGCTGGAATTTGTTTCAAAAGAAGATAGAAGAAAAAAGATCGAAGACAGAATTGTAGAGGAAGTTTTCGATGTGCTTGATGAGCGTTTCGACGCCAACCGCGACTGCTATATCCTGGCTTCGAAATATGCTATCCGCTATCTGGATACCCTGGCTCGTGATGAACATTATGGACAGCGTGCCATGGACCTGGTGCGGATGATCCTTAAAGAGACTTACCGCTATTGGCGTGAGACCACCATGGTGGAACAGTGGCTTGAAGAGAAGGCGTCGCTTGTGGAACCGCAAGAGGCACAAACCATCAAGGATTCCATCGGAGAACCGTATTTCAGTCAGTTGAATACCGATCTTAATAATGCTGGCAGTTGGGAACAAATCGCTCAAATGCCTATCTTCGACCAAATCGCCGCTCGCTTCACAAAATCAGAAGAGACCTTCCCGCATTTCATCACTAAGTTCCATTATGTGTTCTACCTCCTGCACCTTCCAGGCATGGAAAGCCAGCGCGAACGGCTGATCTGGAACATGAACCGTATGCTTCGCGAAGCGGTCGATGAGATGCCTCAGGATCAGATTATGCCGTTCATTGACACCATCTTCGACCTCGCCCAGGAACTTCGCAAAGACTATATGTCGGCAGTTCTCGACTTCCAACTTACCCTTGGCCTCAAAATCATTGACATTGACCAAACCGAACAAAAGGAGATCGTCAATTACTTTGAAAAAAAACTCATCAACTTTGGCTTCGTCACCCCTGGTAAAGTCTTTGTAGATGAGGATTGGCAACTCTCTGTGGATGAAAACCATATCAAAAATATCCGTGTGTGGCTCGAGCTTATCGAACACTCGAAGTTCCCCATGGAAAAACTGCTTTCCTCGCTCATCGTCAACCTCAAGTTAGGGGGCATCTTCCTAAGCGATACCGACCTCTTCCAGCGCGAAATCACCAAAATCCTTAACTCCAATATCAGTCCTTATTATAAGAAGGTGAAACAGCTCACCCGCATCTTCCCGGTGTATTTCAATGAGATTGGAGCCGAGGGTGAAATCCGTAATGTCACTACCAATATGGATGAGATTTCGGGACGTGAGGACAAACTGGTGCATTTCCTGCGTAAACAGGTGCATACCGAAAGCAACAACACGCTCATAGGCCTTACCTTCAGCGTCTTCCAGTTCTGGAGCGACGGGGACGTTGAAAAACTCCGGCCCATCCTGCCAAATAACGTTTACGACAGCATTGATGTCAATAGCCAGTGGTACACCTACGTTCATGACATCACAGTCACCATGAGCGAGATCAGCTGCCTTGACCCGGAAGACCTGCTCATGCTCTCGCGCGAGGACTTCGACAAACTCATTCTTCGCGTTGCCGAGAAACTCCAACTCGATCCCGCCATCGCCGATCGTGAACACGCGCGCCTCATGGATATCAAAGACCTTTATGCCTTCCTGCGCGAGAAATACTCGTTTGAGTCGGTCAACATCTTCAACTCTTTGCGCAACTACCCCTTCATTGCCGACAAGGATATTGACGCCTTTGAACAAGCCTATAAAAACAAGGAAGTGGGTAAGTCGTTGAAAATGATCTATGCTTTTATGGAGAAATTAAAACAAGTCATTTTCAATCCCGAAGAAAGTGAAGGCTGGGAGAATATCTACCATAAACGTCATATCGCCATAGGCATTCCTTCGATGTATGGCACCTATCGTGAAAACAAGTTCGAGGCTATGGGATTGACATTCAGGTTGGAACGAGTCGCTACCCAGTTGATGGAGCAGGTGGTGCAGGGAATCAACTTGGAATATATCTCCGCCCGTACCTTGGAAGTGATTTACGATATCTTGGAGTATTTCCGCGAGGGCTTGGAACTCGACGGCATCACCAACCAAAGCCTCAACTCTAAACTCAAGATGCTCAAGTACTCCTTGACGTCTCGAAGCTTTTCGTTTGACCAATATATCAATATCTTCCAGTTTATCTCGGAGGATGTGAAGCGTATTGTTATCAGCTATTTCCTGAAGTCGTATGAATATCCCCTAAAGGTGGTTGTGCCACAACTCTTTGACCCGGAGGGCAAACTTGATGAGCGTGAGACTGCGGCGTTGATTAGCCGAAAGTCGGAGGAGTTCCACCGTGACCTGCTTTCCGATGCTTTCTTGATGCAGCCTTTGGATAACTTTATCGCACGAATCCTCAAGTCGTTGCGCGGCATGGCAGCCGACCTGGATCAGAAACTGATTAACGACATCATGACCTATAACTCCGAGATGCTCATCAGTCCCTTCTGGGAAAAAACTCCAAAGATGGATAATCAGGTCTTTATCGGAAACAAGGCCTATCATCTGAAGAACCTCTATTTGAACGGCCTGCCAGTGCCCCCTGGCTTCGTCATCACCACGGAGACTTTCCGCCGTAACGACACCATCAATACCATCCCCGAGCTGCGCTCCGAGATCCATGGCATGATCCGTAAGTTCATCACAGGTCTCGAACAACGAGCCAACCGGACGTTTGGCGACCCGAAGAATCCTCTGTTGCTCTCGGTGCGTTCAGGCACGGCAATCTCCATGCCTGGCGCCATGGACACTTTGTTGAATGTCGGCATGAACGACGAGATTGCCGAGACCGTGGCGCAGGATCCCGAAAAGGGCTGGACCGTATGGGACTCCTATCGCCGTCTGATACAGAGCTGGGGCATGGCGAAAGGCATCGAACGTGACGTTTTCGACGATGCGATCAACGCCTATAAACAGCAGACTGGCGTGGTGATGAAGGCGGACTTCTCCTCCGCACAAATGCGTGAGATTGCCCTCGCCTACAAACGAATCCTCGATGAACATCATGTCGTCTTTGAGCAGGACTCATTCAAACAACTCATTGAGTGTGTCAACATGGTCATCGACTCATGGAACTCTGAGCGGGCTTTGGCCTATCGCCGTCATCTCGGCATCTCTGAAAACTGGGGTACCGCTGTTATCGTACAGCAGATGATTTTCGGTAACCGCAGCGCCACCTCCGGCACCGGCGTCGTGTTTACCCAGAATCCCAACCGCGAACGCCCCGGGGTTCATCTTTATGGTGATTTCACCCTCAGAAGCCAGGGTGAGGATATCGTGGGTGGCCTTGTGAAACCTTTGCCCATCGGAGAGACCCAACGCAAAGCCGCTGGTCTCGATGGCCCCTCGATGCAAACCCTCTTGCCCGACATGTACAGGAAGATTTACGGTACCGCCGTGAAACTCACCGAGGAACTTGGCTATGCTCCTCAGGAGATTGAATTCACCTTTGAGAGCGACAACCCTGATGACTTCCATATCCTCCAAACCCGTGACCAGGACCTGAAGACCGTGGAGAGCGGAATGGTGAAAACCGACAGCTCGTTTGTTTTTGAGAATCCTACCCAGAGGCTGCAACGCTCTGTGGGACGTGGAATGGGTATTGGCGGGGGTGCTATGAATGGCTTGGCTGCCTTCAACGCGCAACAAATCCAGCGTCTTCGTGAGCAATATCCCGAAGACCATGTCATCCTTGTGCGTCCCGACACCGTTCCTGACGACATCGGTATGATCTTCGACTGTGACGGTCTGCTCACCGCTCGAGGCGGTGCCACCTCTCATGCCGCGGTCACCGCCGTGCGTCTCGGAAAAGTCTGCGTGGTGAGTTGCGACGGACTCGATGTGGATGTCAACGACGAATTCGGTGCTATCAACGGCCATCCCTTGAAAATGGGCGACAAGATTGCCATCGACGGCAACCTCGGACTGGTTTATTTGGGACATTTTCCCACTGAGTGATTTTTTTTGTATTTTTGCACCCCATGAAAAATATCCGAAACTTCTGCATCATCGCTCATATCGACCACGGCAAGTCAACGTTGGCCGACCGACTCCTTGAGCTTACCCAGACCGTCAGCGAGAAAGAACTTGTGGATCAGGTGCTCGATGACATGGACCTCGAACGCGAACGTGGCATCACCATCAAGAGTCACGCCATCCAGATGAAATATGAGTAC
Organism: Bacteroidales bacterium; assembly: GCA_016281295.1. The sequence continues at coordinate 17,058 of JAEEII010000220.1, read as the reverse complement.
AAGGGGGAGATTTATACCCTCAACCTCATTGATACCCCTGGCCATGTTGACTTCTCATACGAGGTGTCGCGCTCTATCGCCGCCTGCGAGGGAGCGTTGTTAGTGGTCGATGCCACCCAGGGCATCCAGGCACAGACCATCTCCAACTTGTATATGGCCTTGGAACACGACTTGGAGATTATCCCCGTGATGAATAAAATTGACATGGACAGTGCCATGGTGGATATCGTGGAGGACCAGATGGTTGACATGCTCGGCTGCGACCCCTCGGAGATTCTCAAGGTCAGTGCGAAGACAGGGGAGGGTGTCCCTGCTATTCTCGATGCCATCGTGGAACGAATCCCCTCTCCTAAGGGTGACCCCGATGCGCCGTTGCAAGCCCTCATCTTTGACTCCGTGTTTAACTCCTACCGGGGCATCATCGCGTACTTCCGTATCGTGAACGGCACCATCCGCACCAACGACTTGGTGAAGTTCTTTGCCACGGGCAGGGAATACAATGCGGATGAGATTGGTGTGCTTCGTCTCCGACAAGTGCCTGTGAAAGAGCTCTCCGCAGGTAATGTGGGTTATATCATCTCCGGCATCAAGACCTCCAAAGAAGTTAAGGTGGGCGACACCATCACCCATGTGGAACGTCCCTGCGACCAACCTGTGGCTGGCTTCGAGAATGTGAAGCCGATGCTGTTTGCGGGTATCTATCCTGTGGATGCTGACGACTATGAGGAACTCAGGGCTTCACTGGAGAAGCTGCAACTCAATGATGCTTCACTGGTGTGGGAACCAGAGTCATCGGCGGCCTTGGGCTTCGGCTTCCGCTGTGGCTTCCTCGGGCTCCTTCACATGGAGATCATTCAGGAACGTCTCGACCGTGAGTTCGACATGGATGTCATCACCACCGTGCCCAACGTCTCGTTTAAATGCTTCAAGACTGACGGCGAGATGGTGGAAGTGCATAACCCCAGCGGTTTGCCTGAGGTGACCCGTATCGACCATATCGAGGAACCTTATATCATTGCCCAGATTATCTCCAAGAACGAGTTCACGGGGTCTATCATGACGCTCTGCATCGAGAAACGTGGCGTGCTCAAAAACCAGGTTTATCTCTCCACCGACCGTGTGGAGCTGACCTTCCAGATGCCGCTGAGTGAAATCGTTTTCGACTTTTACGACAAACTCAAATCCATCTCCAAGGGATACGCCTCATTCGACTATCACATCGCAGGATATCAGGAAGCCAGTCTTGTCAAACTCGACATCATGCTCAACGGCGAGTCGGTCGATGCCCTTTCCACCTTGATTCACCGCGATCATGCCTACGAGTTCGGTCGTCGCATGTGTGAAAAACTCAAGGAGTTGATACCAAGGCACCAGTTCGACATTGCGATTCAGGCGGCCATCGGAGCCAAGATCATCGCGCGCGAGACGGTGCGTCAGGTGCGTAAAGACGTGACGGCCAAGTGTTACGGCGGCGATGTCTCCCGTAAGCGCAAGCTCCTCGAGAAACAGAAAGCTGGTAAAAAACGTATGCGCCAAATCGGCAACGTGGAAGTGCCTCAGTCCGCCTTCCTCGCTGTGCTGAAATTAGATTAAAAATTTTTTCAATGAAAATGTTGCGGTAATCGGAATTTGTTATAAATTTGCAATTGGAAAACTTCTATGGTTCCAAGCACTAGTCTCAGTCAAACCGCCGATATGGACTTAGATGTTTAAGGAGACGGACGGCGGTGATCCGTTAAAATCGTGTGCTGTTTTTGCCATAGAAGTTTTCTTTTTAGAATGTCCTCTTTTTTCCTTGGCTCAGCGGTTTTTACTTCCCAATAGTTACCTGATAGACATAAATTTATTCCGACGGTATAATTCAAATCGCCGTCATAAACGATCAGTAGTATCGAATCTCCAGATCCTTGTCGTATTTGATTATAACTATTTATGACTTTTAATACGAAATCAAAAGCGGATACACCCAGATGGGTTAACTCTGTTTTATGTCGTCGTTCAATGTGTTTTAAATAATTAGGTGTCAAATATATGTCGGCGCATTTTCGCTTGATTTTTCTTGCTATGGTCAGTTTCAAGCGTCCAACCTTTAAAGGCTTCTTCTCTTTCATGATGCTAAATATTAAATAAAATCATAGCAATAATTAGTTTTATTTATTTAGCATCGCCGATATCTCTTCCCCGGCAACGCCATCACGATGCCATCAAATTCTAAGTTTAGCAGCAAAGCCGCCAGCTTGGTGGTGGGCAGATCCGTCTTCACAATCATGTCATCCAAGGCTACCACAGTTTGCCCCTCGAAGCAATCCATGATGCGTTGTTCTTCTTCGGTGTATTCCCTGAAGAGGGAGGTTTGCCGCTCTTTAGCGGGTTCTTGTTGTTCCCACCGCATCACGTAACGCAGGTTGGCCACGCTCTCCATGAGGTGGGCTCGGTTGGTGCGGATGAGGTAGTTGCACCCTTGGCTATAGAGGTCCATTACACGACCGGGATAGGCGAACACATCGCGGCTGTACGAGTTGGCGAGGTCGGCAGTGATGAGGGATCCCCCTTTCAGCGCCGACTCGATGACGATGACCGCGTCCGACATGCCGGCGATGATGCGGTTGCGTCGTGGAAAGTTTTCACGGTCGGGCAGGGTGCCGCTCATGCACTCTGTGAGCAGTCCTCCATTTTGCAGCATCTCCACAGCCAGCCTCTTGTTGGCGGCGGGATAGATCTGTTGCAAGCCATTGCCTAACACCCCCACAGTGGGGATGCTCGCTTTGACCGCTGTGCGATGCGCCACGGTGTCCACCCCGTAGGCCAATCCGCTCACAATCAACACATGCTCGTCGACAAGGTCGTTCACCAGTTGGGTGCAGTTCTCTTTCCCGTATTCCGTGACGTTGCGTGTGCCGACGATGGCCACTACCCGGCTGGCGTTCAGGACAACATTGCCTCTGTAATACAGCATCATCGGGCTGTCGTCGCATTGCAGCAGCCTCCGAGGATAGTCCAGGTCTTGATAAAACAGCGGCTGGATGTGATTGCGCTCTATGAAAGTGATTTCTTGTTCGGCGCGTTGCAAGATGTTCTTAGGATTGCAGAGCGTTTCGATGGTGACTTCCCTCATGCCGTTGATTTTCTCCAGCGATTTTCGGGTCTCATGGAAGACGGCCTCCACACCGCCACAATAGGAGATAAGACGTTTCCCGCTGATGTCGCCGATGCCCGGAATCAGCGTGATGGCTATTTTATATAAAATGTCAGTTTTCATCATTATACTTCCATGTTTTGTTATATATTAAATACGTTGCAAAAATAATAATAAAATAGATTTAATATATAAATTATTCTTATTATCTTTGCAAGAAAAAACTTATCTAAACCATATCCGCTATGAAAAATCCGATTATCTTTGCCGATGAAAACAATAATAATGAAAAGATGAAATACCCCATCGGCATTCAGACTTTCAAGAACATCCGTATGGATGATTTCGCATACGTTGACAAAACGGCTTATGTTTATCAACTGGCATCGAAAGGTAACTGTTATTTCTTGAGCCGTCCTCGCCGTTTCGGCAAAAGCCTGCTGCTTTCCACGATGAATGCCTATTTTCAAGGAATGAAAGAGCTATTCGAGGGACTTGCCATCTCGAAGTTAGAGAAAAACTGGAAACGGTATCCTGTGTTGCATCTTGACTTGAATGCGGTAAGGTATAACAGACCGGAAGCGCTGGTGGAATTGCTTGAGTATCATCTTTCCATCTGGGAAAAAACGTATAACATCACAAATGAAAGCAGTGAACTTTCTATCCGTTTCCGCAATGTGATTGTCTGTACTGCCCAGCAATCACCAGAAAAGAGAGTGGTGGTTCTCGTCGATGAGTATGACAAGCCTTTGCTGGATGCCATCGGCAATCCTGAACTTCAAGAGGCCTATCGACAAATACTCAAAGTGTTCTATTCCAACATAAAAAATTGTGACGAGTATATCCGTTTCGCCTTCCTCACTGGTGTAACCAAGTTCTCCCATCTGAGCATCTTTAGCGGACTGAACAACCTTGTTGACATCTCGATGTTGCCCCAATATGCTGAAATCTGTGGCATCAGCGAAGCCGAGCTTCATGAAAACTTCGATGAGAGCGTTGAGGAGGTGGCTGCCGCCAACGGCATCACCAAAGAACAATGTTATGAACGTTTGAAAAAGGAATATGATGGATACCATTTTTGCGCAGGGTCTGTGGGACTCTATAATCCTTTCAGCTTGCTCAACGTTTTGAGTTTTGGGTTGTTCAAGCATTTTTGGTTCGCTACAGGCACTCCTAACTTTCTGGTGGAGGTGCTCAAACAATGCGACTATCCGCTCGACCGTCTCACTTCTGAGGAGCTGACCGCCTCTGACCTGGATGCCATCGACAGTATGTTCTCCAATCCGATACCCCTGTTTTTCCAAAGCGGATATCTGACGATTAAGGATTACTACCCCGAATTCTCGACATATCGGCTTGGTTTCCCGAATACTGAGGTGGAGCAAGGCTTTGCTCAGTTCATAGCCACCTACTACCATGGTAGTTTTGGAAACGGAAGCTTTAATATCAGGAGATTTGTGGAAGCTGTTCGCAATGGTGATGCCGAAGGCTTCATGACGCTCCTTCAGGCTTTCTACGCCGATGGCGACTACCAACTCACCGGCAAGCTGGAGGTCTATTTCCAGAACTCGCTGCTTACCATTTTCAAGCTGATGGGTTTCTACGTTCAGGTGGAACGTCACACCAGCAAAGGTCGGATGGACGTGACCATACAGACCAAGGACTTTGTCTATATTCTAGAGCTGAAGGTGGACAAGAGCCCTGATGAGGCCTTAAAACAGATCAACGACAAGGGCTATGCCGCTCCTTTCGCCACCGACCTGCGTCCATTATTCAAGATTGGCGTGTGCTTCTCCAGCGAGGAGAGAGGGGTAGGGGAATGGAGAATTGAGAATTAAGAATGTATCATGAGGACGAAACGTAACCCCATCATCTTATTTTTTTGTTTTTTGCCTAAGTACATGACAAAATTTTAAAAATATCTATATCTGTTTGTCTATCAAGGTTTAAGAGGGTAGAGGATATGGTGTCGAGGCCGTACTTGAAAAAGGAGAAGGCTTTTCTGCCGTTGTTAAGCGTCCTGATAGGCTTGATGAATTGGTCTTTGAAAATACCGACGAGATAAGCCCACAAGAAAGCGATTGTGAACACGGCGAAGAGTCTTTCTATCCTTTGGATGTCGGCAAGATGAGTATCCTCGACATTGAACCCGCTGGATTTTAGGGATTTGAAGATCTTTGAGAGGAATTTTATCTGTGCCAGATTGATGGTTTGTCCGAAATGGGCGAGCATCGTGTCAAAAAAATCGCTATCTTTGTCTGTTGTCTTGAAATCAGTAACCATAGAAAACGTAGGAAATTTTCTTCAAAGTTACTGATTTTCAAGACAATAAACAAATATTTCAACAAATTATTTTGAATATTTATAATAATATTGATTCATCTTTAAAAAATTGTCATGTACTAAAGCCTTTTTAAGATGATTAAAACAATTTTAAGATCTGTTATATTTATAATCACTTTCTGCCTCATGGGGTGTGGCAAAGTGTTTTCCCAAGATAACCATTCGATTAATTATACTATTGTTTCTGATTCAAGTGAAGATAGCCTTTTTTGTACAAAATATTGTTCATTCTTTGATTTTCAAACAGGTGGAATTATTACTGGGTCAACTATACCAGACCAATTAATAGCATTACCACACAGAAGCATTGACCAGTTGTTAAAAGCCATTCAAATGATTATGGATTCCGCTTTCGAACACTCTAATCAAGGAACAATCATTACATTTTCAATTATGGTCGACACTTCGGGAGTCGTACGAGGAGCCATTGTTGATACAGCGAATCCTATCAGCAAAGTATCCATGCTTGCTGCAAGGGTTGTATATGACTATTTGAAAACCAAGGTCTTTATTCCAGCATCATTACACGGAAGACCAGTTCCAAGCGAAATACCCATAGTTTATAGGATCAAAAGAGATCATCATGATGAAACATTCTCATTTCCAGAATTATGGCCCTCGTACAATAACGATGAAGACTACGGTAAACTGTTCAACTTTTTGACAGAAAACCTAAGTTACGACGATACATTGTCTATTACAAAGACTGTATATGTGAGATGTGTTGTTGATACATTGGGATATACACATAATCATGAAGTTATACAAGGAACAACACCTTCTTTGAACAAAGAGGCAATTAGAGTTTGTCAATTAATAAAGTTTGATAATCCAGCGATGCAAAATGGTCGGCCTGTTACTGTGGTGCTTTGCATACCAGTCAAGTTTGAACCAAATTGACGGAAATATCATCACATTAAGGGATCCGAATTTCAGAAAAAACCTCATATCTGCTTCAGGAATCAACCCTGGAAAAGCGGCTCAAGCTCATCATGTTTTCCCTTTAAAATATGCGGATTCATTCAGATCAGCAGGTATTAATCCAAACAATTACGGTGCTTGGTGGGGCGAAGGCCACCTTAAGTATGCTTATCAGTATAATGAAGCATGGGAACTATTTTTCATAAATAAACCAAATGCCAATCAGCAGGAAATATTTAATTTTGCAATATAGATTAAAACTACACCTTTTTAAATATTAAATCAGGAACTATGAATGAGTTTTATGACCTAATGAATAAAGGAATGCGCGGAGAAGCTGTTTGTTTCCCACGTATTCCACTTTCAGAATGGAACGATTCTTTGATATTAAGAAACCAAGGATTGCCTAACAAGCAAGTTATTTATACACCTTGTCTTGGAAAGAAATTCTTTGATTTTAACACAGTATCCCCAGCACTAAACTTAATATCTGAAAGAGTATTTAATATGCTTATGGAAAACAACATCACTGGATGGAAAGGCATTCCAGCAGTTATTTATAAACACGAGGATTTGAAATACTATTTACTGACCATTACAGGACGTTGTGGACCTATTGACAAGTCAAAAACCATAGTTGTTGACAGCATAACGTTTATCCCCGGTAAAACAACAAGAATGTATCAAGGATTGTTCTTTTCTGAAGACAGCTGGGATGGGAGTGACATGTTTGTATCCGAGTATGTTAATTACACTTTCATCACAGAGAAAGTCAAAAATCTATTTAAGAAAAATAAAGTTACTAATATAATAATCACAAATATAAAAGAACATCAAAGGCTTTGCTACTAATAAAATACCAGCAGAAAAGAAGCGGAAGCATATCCACATGTGGCCGCCATACGGCACCTACGACGAGTTTGGCAGAAGAAAAATAAACATTAACTTTATCTCCGAATTGGGAAGGGTCGTGCAGCAATGGGAACCCTATTACGCGAGCCAGAACGGACAGCACAAGACAAGATACAGATACGCCCCGTGTCACCGTCTGGATACGGTGTGCTATCCCAACGGCACCTTTGAAAAAACATATTATTTTTCTTTTTGTTCGCCATCAGCATGGACAGCCGTGGCCGTGCCCTGGACGACATCTTCATCGAGCGTCTGTGGCGCAGCGTGAAGCAGGAGTACGTCTAACTGAGCCCTTGCGAAACGAGCGACAAGCTATGGCGCGGCCTGGACGGATACTTCCGCTTCTACAACGACGAGAGGCTTCACCAGTTTTCTGTCTTCCTGTTTCCTTGTTCCGGATTTTTATTACTTTTGCACCGTGAAAGGCAAAGTAATAAAGTCAACGGGCAGCTGGTATATTGTCCTCGATGAAACAGGACGGCAATGGGAATGCCGTCTCCGTGGTAAGATACGCCTCGACGGCATCCGATCAACCAACCCAGTGGCCGTCGGCGATAACGTGGCCTTTGAACAAGAACCGGGCAAGGATACCGGGGTCATCAAAAACATCGAGACACGTAATAACCTTATCGTCCGCAAGTCGGTCAACCTCAGCAAAGCCTCCCATATCATCGCCGCTAACGTTGACCTTGCCGTCATCGTGGCTACCATCGCTCAACCCCGTACCTCTACTGGGTTCATCGACCGTTTCATGGTGACCGCCGAAGCTTATCATATCCCCACCGCCCTGGTGTTCAACAAATGCGACCTCTACAATGAGGACCAAATCGGCGAAATGGCGCTCTTGATGGAGTATTACTCCAATATAGGATACACCTCGTTCGGGGTCTCGGCCAAGACGGGCTTTCAGCTGGATCAGCTGAAACAGCTGATGCAGGACAAAATATGCCTGTTCGCGGGTCATTCCGGCGTGGGTAAGTCAGCCCTCGTCAACGCCCTCGACCCCAGCCTGAACCTCCGCATTGGTGCCATCTCCGATGTCCATAAGAAAGGGATGCATACCACCACCTTCGCCGAGATGCACCACCTCGACTTCGGCGCATGGATCGTCGATACCCCAGGCATCAAAGAATTCGCCCTTTACGACATGGAGAACGAGACCCTAGCCCAACGCTTCCCGGAAATGCGTGAACGGATGAGCCAATGCCGTTTCGCGAACTGTACCCATACCCACGAACCGGGATGCGCGGTCAAAGAAGCCGTGGAACAGGGCGACATTGCCGATTGGCGTTATGCGAACTATATCAGAATGTATAACAACGAAGATTGGAGCTATGGAACTGAAGATTAGAGAGTTGATGATGAAACAGCTGGAACGGGAACAAGCTTGTGTCATCCAGCTGGAGATGGGAGCCTACGACTACAGCCTCTCCGAAATCGCACGTATCGTGGAAGAGGACGATGCAAAGATTTTGGCCCTTTCCGTCGATCCCATAGAAGAGGATCCGGGAAGAATCATGGTCTTCCTGCTGGTCAACAAGGCTGAATGCGGTGGCATCGTGCAAAGCTTCTACCGATATAACTACAATGTGGTGAACACCTTCAGCTCACCCAACGAGGGCGGCGACCTGCTTGACCGTTACTCGCTGCTGATGAGATATTTAGATGTCTAAAAACGAAAGAACTATGAGAATTGCACTCTTTGGAAGGAACTTATCGGCTGAAAACAAACCTTATATGAGTCGTTTACTCGATGACCTTCAGCATTCGGGAACCGCGGTGTCGTCCTACGCTCCTTTCATGGAATGGCTGAAAGAGGCCATCCCATCAGGCATGGAAATCAGCACCTTCTCTACCCATGAGGAGCTGAGTAGCCAGGCCGACCTGCTGTTCTCCATCGGTGGTGACGGCACCATCCTCGACGCAGTGCCCCTGCTGGGCGACTCGGGCATTCCTGTGCTGGGAATCAACATGGGAAGACTGGGTTTCATCTCCAGCGTCGCCAAAGAGGAAATCGGTAGGGCAGTGGGGGAGATCCTGAAGGGGCATTATACCACAGAACAGCGTTCGCTGTTGGAGCTGGTGGCTCCACAAGGGGTCTTCCACGACACCGTTAACTATGCCCTCAACGAAATCAACATCATCCGCAACCCCGAGCATTCACTGCTTGCCATCAAGGTCTTCGTCAATGACGTGTTCCTCAACACCTACTGGGGCGACGGCATCCTCATGGCAACTCCTACCGGCTCTACCGCCTATTCGCTGAGTGCTGGCGGCCCCATCCTGACCCCCGATTCCAAGAATTTCGTCATCACACCTATCGCGGCACACAATTTAACAGTACGTCCCATCGTTATCCCTGACGACAGCGTCGTCCGCATCCATGTGGAGGGACGGGAGAAGAAATTCGTGTTCAGCATGGATTCAAGAGTCTGCGCCCTCGACACCTCCGTGGAGCTTGTCGTCAGAAAAGCCGACTTCGCCATCCAGACCGTCAGAATGGCTGATACCGATTTCTTCAGCACCATCCGCAACAAGCTCTCCTGGGGAAAAGACAATAGAAATTGATTTCTTGCGTTGTCACGTTAAAAAAAGTCTTAACTTTGCAAACTTTTATATTATGAAGCGAAGACTGCATCTGTGGCTGTTGACGATAGGCTTGATCCTGCTGGGTCAAGGGAAGATTTCTTATGCCCAGTCCCCCAAAACCCTCGAGTTTGGTCCTCATGGTGGCATGACCACTTCCATCAATGATATCAATACGTGGAAGATGTTCAACCAGTTCGATTTAGAGCTTGGAGGACTGGTTCGTTTCAACTATGACTCGCGTTGGGCCTTCCGTGCCGACTTTACCCATGCGGTGCTGAAAGGCAGTGACGCGGTGGCAAAATGGCGCCCAATACGTGACTTGAACTTCCGCTCCGTCGTCAACGACGTTAGCCTGATTACGGAGTTCAACTTCCTCGACTACTATACGGGCCGGAATGGCAGCTCCATCTCGCCCTATCTCTTTGGAGGTATCTCCGTGTTCAAGTATAAAGTTGGCCCTTATGAGCCTGACAAAGCCGTGCTGCAGACCCTTGCTGGTTCTGCTGACCGTAAGATACTCGAGCAATTCAACGCTGTATGGTCACAGGCCATCGGAAACGGATTCAGCTTCTCCATCCCTTTCGGCTTCGGCTGCAAGCTCTCGCTGAGCCAGCACCTCGCCGCCAGCCTCGAATGGAGGATGCATTATACCTTAACGGATTATCTGGACGGAATCGCTGACCTTTATCCCGCGGATGACCAACATCGGATCTTTGTCAGCAAAGCTGGCCAGGTCCAGAATGGTGCCCCCGCCTTCGAATATGCGGTGATTACTGGCGACCCCAATAATCTGGATCCAGCTTATCTCACCAGCTATGACCTCACCGACCGTACGGGTTTCTTCCATGAGGGACAACAACGCGGCAACTCACAGTCGAAAGACTGGTTTGGAAGTCTGAGTCTCGCTATCACCTGGAAACTGCCGCTACCTGGTGGTACGGCCTGTAGGATAATAAACTATTGATATGACACTGAAAGAACAAATCGACGTAAATCGCCTTCCAAAGCATATCGCCGTCATCATGGATGGCAATGGACGCTGGGCCAAAGAACGGGGGAAACCTCGTCTCTTCGGACATCAAAGCGCCATTCAGTCAGTCCGCGAGGTCAACGAGGCCTGCGCGGAACTTGGCGTATCATACCTGACCCTCTATGCCTTCTCAACAGAGAACTGGAACCGTCCGGTGCAAGAAGTGAACGGACTGATGCTCCTGCTGGGACAGACCATCAAAAACGAAGTCAGCACCCTGCTCAAAAACGACATCCGCCTCATCTTCACTGGCGACATGGATAGGATGCCTCGTGAGGTCTATCCACTGATGATGGATGCTGTCAAAGCCACCGCACACTGTAAACGTATGGTGCTTAACTTAGCCCTGAGCTACTCGGGACGTTGGGAGATCACTGAGGCCGCGCGTCGCATTGCCACCGCCGCCAAAGAAGGACAACTCGACCCTAAAGACATCACCGAAGAGGTCTTCCGCTCTTATTTCCCATCTAGCGAGGTGCCAGACCCAGAACTCCTCATCCGTACCAGCGGCGAACTGCGCATCAGCAACTTCCTGCTTTGGCAACTGGCTTATTCAGAACTCTATTTTACAAATAAATACTGGCCTGACTTCAGAAAAGACGACCTCTACCAGGCAATCCTCGATTTCCAACATAGAGAACGCCGTTTCGGAAAAACAAGCGAACAAATTAAATGATGAAATTGATGAAGAAATCCATACTATCCTTCCTCCCTGCACTGCTCTTTCTTTGGATGGCCTTCATGACCACTCCCGCCAAGGCTCAGATTAGAATTGGTGACGACCTCTCCGATATCGACTATAGCAACCCTAAAAAGTATGAGATAGCAGGCATCACCGTCGAAGGCACAAAATTCGTTGACCCCAGTGTCCTGTCTATGCTCTCCGGATTGAGGGTGGGGCAGTCACTCAATGTCCCGGGCGACGACTTCGCCATGGCCATCCGCAAAATCTGGGAACAAGGGATGTTCGAGGATGTGGCCATCAACGCTACCAACATCATCGGTGACAAAATCTTTCTTGAGATCGTGGTAAAGGAGCGCGCCCGCGTCTCCAAATTCTCGTTCAACGGTATCAAGAAATCGGAAGCGGACGACATCCGTAACAAAATCAACCTCTCAAGAGGGGATATCGCCACCAGCCACCTCGAGACCAAGACCCGCCGAATCATCGAGGATTATTACGCTGACAAAGGTTATCTCAACGCGGAGGTCACCATCCAACAAGTCCCTGATACCTCTCGGACTGACTACGTGGACCTTATCATCGATGTCGATAAAGGCCATAAGGTGAAAATTGGCAAGATCAACGTGACGGGCAATGAGAACCTCTCTGACGCACAGATCCTCTCCGCCATGAAAGAAACCAAACAGAAAGGTGTCTTCAATCCGCTGGATCCGCTCGGTCCTATGGTCGTCAACGCCGTCGCCGACGTGTTCACTTTCAAACCCCTGAGCGCCATCACTCGCGTGGAAGAGTATTTTTACGAGAATTACAGACCCCGTATCTTTAAAAGCTCCAAATTCCTCGAGTCTAATTATCGCGACGACAAACAGAAAATCATCGAGAAATACAACGCCAAAGGTTACCGTGACGCCATTATCCTAAGAGACTCAGTGTACCCTATCGACGACCGTAACATCGGCATCGACTTGGTGATTGACGAAGGCAACAAATACCACTACCGTAATATTCAGTGGACCGGCAACACCAAATATTCTGACGAGACGTTGAACAGTGTTCTCGGTATCAAGCCGGGCGATGTTTACAACAAAGAGCTTCTGAACGCCAATCTCACCTATAGCGAGACGACACTGGATATCAGCTCTCTGTATATGGATGACGGCTATCTCTTCTTTAGAGTGGATCCTGTGGAGGTACAGGTGGAAAACGACTCCATAGACCTTGAAATCCGTCTCAACGAAGGCAAACAGGCTCGCATCAGCAACATAAGCCTCAAAGGCAACACGAAGACGAACGATTATGTGGTCATTCGAGAGATGTACACCCGACCTGGACAGCTCTTCAGCCGTAGCGATGTCACCCGTACCGTCCGTGAGCTGGCCACCCTGAGTTTCTTTAACCAAGAAAGCATCAACCCCCAGATACATCCGAATTATAATGACAACACCGTGGATATTGAATATGAGGTGGAAGAAGCCAGTGCCGACCAGGTGTCCTTCTCGGCCGGATGGGGCTACAACATGTTGATGCTTCAGGCAGGGCTCTCGTTCAACAACTTCTCCACCAAAAACCTTTTCAAGAAAGACGCTTGGAAGCCTATCCCCGGTGGCGATGGCCAGAAACTGTCCTTGCAGGTGGCCACGTACGGGACGAGGTCCATCTACTATGCTGCTTCGTTCACCGAGCCTTGGCTGGGTGGGCGCAAACCTAACTCCTTGACCACTTCTATCTACCAGTCGTACTACTCCAATGGCTATGAGAGAAGTAGCGAACAATTCGGCTTCTTCCGTGTCACGGGTCTTACCCTTGGCCTCGGACAGCGCCTGAAATGGCCTGATGATTACTTTACGCTCTACCAGGGACTGTCGTTTATGCGTTATAGGCTGAAGAACTATAATGTACTCAGCTTTGGTACAGGTAGTGGATACTATAATCTCATCAGCTATAACTTCACGGTGGGAAGAAGTTCCGTCAGTCAACCGCTTTATCCCCGTAGCGGATCCGAGGTGCAACTCTCTCTCGAAATCACACCCCCGGTCTCGCTTTTCAGCAACAAAGACTATTCCTCCCTTTCTGATGATGAAAAATACCGTTGGATTGAGATGCATAAATGGAAATTTAAAGCAGTCTGGTATTCCGAGCTTTATGAAAAACTTGTGCTCATGACTCGTGTTCGTTTTGGCTTTTTGGGACATTACAGCGACGCCATCGGACCTACGCCATTCCACCGTTTCTATCTTGGTGGCGACGGACTCTCCTCCAGCGGTATGCTCTTCGACAGCCGTGAGATTATCGGCATGCGTGGCTATAAGAACGAAGCCCTTACCCCGGGTTATTCCAACAGTACGTCATCCATGATGTCGGGTGGCAACATCTTCACCAAGTACACCATGGAACTGCGTTATCCGCTATCCCTCAATCCCACTGCCACCATTTATGCGATGGGATTCCTCGAGGCCGGTAACTGCTGGTTGGGATTCAATAACTTCAACCCCTTTGATGTGTATAAGTCGGCTGGTGTCGGTCTCCGTATCTTCCTCCCGATGTTCGGTCTGCTTGGCCTTGACTGGGGCTATGGATTTGACGCGGTGCCAGGGGCTTCCGATGCCTCAGGAAGTCAGTTCCACTTCTCCATTGGTGGATCTATTGACTGATGAGAGATGAAATCGGCACGGTTATTGATGTAATTTATCTTTTTTGGAAAACAATTAAAAAATCATACTACACATGAAAACTGTTAAATCATTGTTTTTGATGGCCGTAATTTTGTTTTGCGGCGCCTTTAATGTGAACGCCCAGATCGGCGGACAGAAATTAGCTTATGTCGATTCCGATTACATCTTGAACAACATCCCTGAATATGGGGATGCCCAGGAAGAACTCAATGCCTTGTCAACCCAATGGCAAAATGAGGTAAAGGCAATTTATGACAAGGTTTCGGAGATGTACAAGAAATACCAGACTGAGATGGTGCTGCTCTCTGAAGACCAAAAACACGCCCGCGAACAAGAAATCATCAACAAAGAACAAGAAGCCAAAAACCTTCAGATGCAGTATTTCGGCGCGGAAGGGAAACTTTATCAAAAACGCTCCGAACTCGTCCAACCCATTCAAGAGAAGATTTACACCGCCCTTAACGAACTCTCCCAAACGAAAGGTTATGCCTTCGTCTTCGACCTGGCTTCTGGCACTTCCATCCTCTATGCGTCTGATAAAAACGACATTAGCGACGATGTGCTTGACCAACTGAGCAACGTGATGCAAACGGTTCGTAGAGAGGATCGTAAACGCTCGAATGCTGGCGCCGCTTCAGGTGGGTCCTCATTCAACGCTGGCAAGAAAAATTGATTATTTGCGGGAGATAAGGAGTTTTTCCCTATCTTTGCGCCCTCAATCATCAGTTTATTAAGTAAAAATCATTAAAAACCCATAAAATGAATAGGATTTTCAAAGTATTTTTCCTGGTCGCAGCTTTCTTCGCCCTGAACACTGTGGCAAGCGCTCAAACGATCAAAATCGCTCATGTGAATACCAACGAGGTGATGAATGCCATGCCTGATAAGGCCAAAGCGGAAAAAAGCCTCGAATCTCATTACAATGAGCTTCAAGAACAACTCAAGACCATGTACACCGAGTACCAGAACAAACTCCAGGACTATCAGTCAAATGCTGAAACCATGTCAAATCTGGTGAAACAATCCAAGGAGAAAGAGCTCGTGGACCTTGAAAGCCGTATCACTGCTTTCCAAGGCAATGCTGAGACTGAATTCGAGAACAAACGCGCTGAGTTGCTGGCTCCGCTTCTCGAGAAGATTCAGAATGCCATCAATGCTGTTGGTAAAGAAAAGGGTTATACTTATATTCTCGACTTGGCTACCGGTACCGCCGTCTATGTTGGCACGGACGCTGTTGATGTCACCAAGGATGTCAAAGCCAAGTTGGGCATCAAGTAATCTTGATTTGAAATCTTCATTTTTTTCATAATTTAAGTTTGTTTTTATTTTTTATGAAAGAGGCGCCGTGATGGCGCCTCTTTTATTAGCGGATGTTTTCGCGTTTCATTTTCGCGAATCGCAACAGTTTCACGATGCCTAACGGCTTATGGTCGTCTTTGTTGGCCAGGTTGAGGTACAAGCCCAGCTTCTTGGCGATTGGAATCTTGAAAGTCTCCACAAACTCAATGAGTGTTCCGTCGGGATCTTCCACGTAGGTGAAATGTCCGTTTGCGTCGCCCATGTCGAAATCGACACCGCTATCACAGACAAAAGGATGCCCCATGGCTTCGGCTTGAGCCTGGACGGCTTCCATGTTGCGCACATCGAAACAGAGATGGATGTAGCCGGGATCCCCCCAGAAACGACCTTCGTACAACTTCTTTCCTGGGCCGTCGATGGCTTGAATCAACTCCAGATGGGAGGTGCCCATGATGCCCGAAAGCGGCCCTTCGATGGGTTTCGACCGTTCCAGAATGACACGGCGCAACGTTTTCTCCCCGCCAGGCAGGGCATTCAGGTCATCGAAAACACCCGTCTGGTCGAAGACCACCTTGTCGTAGTCCAAGAGCTGCCTGTAAAAGGGCAGTGAGCGCTCAATGTCGCTTACCCCGATGACGGCTCCGTTAGCCCCTCCAGTGGTCTTGCTCTCGTTGATGAAGACATAGTTGTCTTCCTCGATTTGGAACAAGTTGCCGTATGGGTCTTTCATGAAGAACTCCTTCTGTCTGGCAGGGGAGGTGAGGAGGGGACTGATAATATCAAGTCCTTTATTAATAAAGGTGTTGTAGGCCGCTTCGATGTCGGGAGCTTTGATTTTGGCGATGAGGATGCCTAGGTCGCCCAGACGCACTGGCTCTTTCAGATAGTTCAACGCGCGTCCTTTCGGCTGCCAGATTTCGAAGCCGCCACCCCCTTGTATGTTGATGGCGATGCCCGAACGGCGAGGCTGTGGCTTGCCACCCGTATAGGGCAACATGCGCTCCGCAACCCCTTCATCATCAACAATCTTGATTTCATAACCGAAGTGGTCATAATACCATTTCCAGGCTTCCACGAAGTCGTTGACCCCGATGCCTACTTGTTGTATTCCGCAGATTACTTTTTCTTTCATGTCGCTGAGATTTTTCTTGACAGTTTATAATAGAGAGGTAAACACCATTTATGGATATAGGCCATGAGTAATTCGCTTTTGCCGATGAGCTTACGGTGTTTTTGTTTTTTGATGGCCTTGACGGCGATGGCTCCACAGCGGTTCACGTCGAGTCCGTTGGCCTGCCCGGCATCCATCTTGGCATGTGAGCTGCCGTCTCCCATCAAGGCGCTCTTGCTGATCTGGGTGTTGATACGCCCGGGTATCAGGAAGGTGACATGGATGTTCGGGTACTCTAACTCCAGTGACTCGTAAAAGCCGAACAGGGCATGCTTGGCGGCGCAATAAGCGCTGCGTAAT
>JAEEII010000021.1 GCA_016281295.1 Bacteroidales bacterium | reverse complement strand
TCCATTGGAAACCAGTTTTTTTGATAAAGCGTTGATGTTTGCCACCGAGGCGCATCGAGGAACAGAACGTCGTGGCAAGGGCTATCCATACATCATCCATCCTATGGAAGCTGCTTCCATTGTGGCTACCGTCACGAATGATCAGGAGATGCTTGCTGCGGCCATCCTGCATGACACTGTGGAGGACACGGAGGTCACCATTGAGCAAATCCGTGATTTGTTTGGTGACCGTGTGGCGACGCTCGTCCAGACGGAGACAGCTCCTATGGATTCTGCAATGACCTGGCGCGAGAAAAAGTTGTCTCAGGTAAATCAGCTTTCTGCCGCCCCCTACGACAGCAAATTGGTGGCTCTTGGCGACAAATTGTCTAATTTGCGCGGTATCGCCTTGGATTATAGGAAGATAGGTGACAGAGTCTGGAGCCTTTTCCACGCTCCTGACGGGAAGAAGGACGTGGAATGGTACTACCGCTCTCTCGCTGATGCTATGAATGAGCTTGCGGATACATCGGCCTATCAGGAGTTTATTCGGCTGTTGAAAGAAACCTTTGAATAATCATGGTTTTCAGCCAATAATGCAAGACATTTAAAAACAGGCTCTTAATATAGCAAATACTTTTCTCTGATGGTCTTGAAATGCTCAAGATCCGACTGCCATGAGGCACGGATTGCCTCCGCGCTTTTGCCGTTTTCGATATCTTTTTGTAATTGCTTGTCGCCAGAAAGCAGACGGAAGTAGTTGTTGAAAAACGACTTGTCTTTAAGCTGTTGGTAGGCTTCGATCACCCATTCCAAATAGAGTCGAGGAGTGTTGTTGGCATAACCATGAGCAAACTCCGTGAGGTCTGTGCCTCGGCAACGCTGTCCTTCCAATAATGGTTTGGAGGCGCCGTTTTTGCTTTCGGGAGTAAAGGTGTAATCGCCTCTCATGTCGGGATGCCCGAAGATTTGGAAGGGTTTGTCGGTGCCACGGCCCACGCTGACGATACTGCCTTCGAAGAAACACAGGGTGGGGTAGAGGTACACGGCTTCCCAATTGGGCAGGTTGGGTGAGGGCTTTACGGGCAACTCATAGATGGCATTGCGCTCGTAACCTGGAATGGTAACCACGGTTAACTCGCAGTGCGCGCCGTTTTTCATCCAGCCTTCACCATTTACCATATAGGCGTATTCACCGATAGTCATACCATATACTACAGGCACTGGATGCATCCCCACAAAGGATTGGTTCTCTGTTTTCAGCACGGGTCCATCGAGATAAAAACCGTTGGGATTAGGACGGTCGAGCACGATGAGCGGGATGTCGTTCTCAGCGCAGGCTTCCATAACGTATGTCATCGTGGAGATATAGGTATAGAAGCGAACACCCACATCCTGCAAGTCGAACAACATCACATCAATGCCACTTAACATCTCAGGGGAGGGTTTCTTGGTTTTTCCGTAAAGAGAGACAATGTCGATGCCAGTCTTCTCATCACGACTGTTGTTGACTTTGGCACCAGCGTCGGCTCCTCCTCTGAAGCCATGTTCTGGTGTGAAGATCTTTCTGACGTTGATGCCGTATGCCACTAAGCTGTCAACCAGATGAGTTTCCCCGATGAGACTGGTCTGGTTGGCCACTACGCCGACACGATAGTCTTCCAACAAATGGAAATAGTTCTCTGTTACCATGGCTCCTGAGACATATTGTTCTTTAGGAATCAAGGTGACCGAGGTTTCTTGGCCGGACATGGCACCACTGAAGGTTGTGGCAAAAAACAGGAGGCTGAGCGCGATATTTCTCATTTTACGATTCATAGTTCAAGGAGGTTTCGTATTTTTGCAAAAATAATAAATTCTTCGAAACTGCATGAAGGGTTCCAGATTCATTTCCGAACGTCTGTTCTCACTCTCTAAAGAGCAGGTGTCTTCGACGGTGATGCGTCTTGCCGTGACGAGTGTAGCGCTTGCCATCACGGTGATGCTCATCTCGCTCGCGGTTGTGGTCGGTTTCAAGAACCAAATCCGTGCCAAGGTTGTCGGCTTCGTGGCTCCCATTCATATCCAGTCGCTCGACCGTAACGAGTCGTTCGAGGAGACTCCTTTTGTAGTGGATGAAAAACTGGAAAACACCTTGCATGATACTCCCGGTGTCATTCATTATCAGCGGGTTGCCAACAAGGCGGGGATGATTAAGACTGACGAGGAGATACAGGGAGTGGTCATGAAAGGCGTGGACGCTCAATACGACTGGTCCTATTTCGAGAAGTGTCTGGTAACGGGTTCGCTTCCTGTTTATGCGGAAGGGGAACGTTCTGACAAGGTGTTGATTTCCAAGGTGATTGCTGATAGGATGGAGCTAACTGTTGAGGATCCTATGCGGGTTTGGTTTATCGATGAGGATATGCAGGCGAGGGGACGTAAGTTCGTGGTCGCTGGAATCTTTGAGACGGGTCTTCCTGAATTTGACAGTCGTTTTGTGTTCTGTGACCTGGACCAAATCCGAAAGCTGAATCGCTGGTCCGACGAGGAGACGGGACTGGTGGAGGTGTGGACGGATAGTTGGGATAAGACTGACGAAATCAATCAAAAATTGTATTACCAGATCCCTTCGACATTAGCTTCCTACACTGCCCGTGACAGCAACCCTCAGATTTTCGACTGGCTTGACCTTCTGGACACCAATGTGTGGCTGATTCTTGTGCTGATGTTTTTCGTTGCTGGAATCACCGTGATTTCGATGTTACTCATTATCATTATCGAGAAGACTTCCACCATCGGCTTGCTGAAAGCGATGGGTGCCACCAACCGTTTTGTGCGTCGGGTCTTTCTCCACCGCTCGATCCGTATCTTGCTCATCGGCATGCTGATAGGCAATCTCGTCGGGTTGGGATTCTGCTTGTTGCAGCAGCATACGGGCTTGATACAGCTAAACCCTGAGACGTATTACCTCTCCGCGGTGCCTATCGAGTTGCATCTCTCAACGGTGTTGCTAGTCAACATTGTTTCCTTCCTCCTCTGGATGTTGATGCTCTTGATTCCCACTGTGATTATCAACCGGATCCGTCCTTCTCGAACTATTCGGTTTGAGTAAAGGTGAGAGGTTAAAGAGGGGTTAGAGATTAGAGGTTAGAGATTAGAGATTAGAGGTGGGATTCTGTGTTGGGTGTTTCAATTCCTATGATTTGGGTGATGACTTCGGGAGATAGGCCAGCATCTTTCATTTTTTGTGCGATTTCTTTTTTCACTTCTTCACGACCTTCTTCACGGCCT
>JAEEII010000020.1 GCA_016281295.1 Bacteroidales bacterium | reverse complement strand
CTCGTTGGCGAGTTTTATTCGCCAACGGTTGTTGTCTAAAGCCGAAAAGACCTCTACTCCGAGATAAAATATAAACGCAAAACTCATCAAACAAGCACTCTTGCGGCAACACATTATAAAACCGTCATCCTTCAAGAGCCAAAAAATAAAAGCCAATCCTATGATAACCCCTAATTCTCTAATTAGGGACTTCAGGATAAAGAATTTGTTTTCTTCATCTGTAAATATTGCTTTAATCGGATTCTTCATGACAATTCGATTTATCGACTTAAATATAGCGTTTTTCTCCCAATCACACTATACTGCTCAATCACTTTCCCTTCCCGATAGATGGCAAATCCTCTCCTGCCAGACCGTAAAGTGATGCCGCCGAAGAAACAGCCTGGATATGCCACCTTCACCGCTTTCTTGGCACGGCGGAGCGCTTCTTCCATGTTCGGGCTGAAGGGAATAGGTTGGTATGTCGGCGGTCACGTGGCAGGGGGGTGATGAGGTGGATTACAGATGAAAAAACGGTCCCCCTGTTTTCCAAGATAGCCGTTAACGGATTGTTGGTAGAGAACGCAGGTCAAACCTACACTTCCTCAGAATGTATAAGATAATGAGAAATGCTTAGAAGAGAATGCTTGACCTCTTCAATTGTAGACGCACTCCAATTCGTGTTTTTTGACAGATAAAACATCTTGTGGGGTGTACTATTCTCTTCTCTTTCCCAAAGTGTCAAAGCTTTCCTCCGTTTAAAGTATTTCACGCCAAGATTCTTTAGTTCGAGGGAATTCTCCTTGATCCGTTTCCCAACCCTTGTATAAACGACGACTCTATCTTCTTCGATGGATACGGCGTAAGGAACCCATATGTCCTTGATGAGACGAGGAAGCCAAAGG
The DNA here is from genome assembly GCA_016281295.1 of Bacteroidales bacterium. The sequence continues at coordinate 1,645 of JAEEII010000020.1, read as the reverse complement.
AGTTGAAGAAAAAGGACAAGCACCACACAACTTATGACGGAGAAATCACCCTTGATCCAAAGGGCAACCGAGATGACAATGATTGGAAGAAAGATATAAAACCAGACCAACCATAAATACCACCGCCAACAAGGGTAATCAACTTCAAAAAACTGTGTTGAACCGCTGCTCATTTTTCCAAAAATAAAAATACTGTTAGTGCGTAAATGTAGCCACATTTCTCCGTATCTCCAAAACCGCCGAATCTTAGCCGCCGTCGTATTGCTGTATAGTGTGCCACCACCATCCCGTCCCGATACACAGCAAATCCCCGTCGTCCGCTCTCAACTTGAATTTGGTCATGTGGAATCACTTCGTTATTGATCGGTTTGCCGTTTGAATAAATAACAGCAAAGGCCGATAGGTATGGCCGAGAACGCTGCTGCAAGGGCACTTGTCGATAAGATGAGCATAAAGGTCATTCCATCCCAATAGAATCGTTCTCTGACCCCATCCTCAAAGAAGTCAATATACCTGGGCCAACGAAAGTATACCATCAGAATGATGAACAGGATTGCCGTGATGATGACCCAGACACGAAAGGCAAGTTCTTTCCAGGAGAGATGCCAGTATTTCCAACGGGCAACGGCTCCTACGGCGCCAAATACCACTACAAAAGCAACCGCAACCCAAAGAAAAGCCCAGTCGAACCCACTTCCGATCATCACCCATAACAAAGGATGAAGAAGAAACGCCACAAGGGCCGCGAGCATCATCCCACCGGCGAACTGCAGAATCTGTTTACTCTTTTGACTCATACCGTTATACTGTCATGCTTCAAAGCGTTGCACTCAGAGTAGAATCCAGCTGTTTTGTAATTGAGAATTACTGCAAAAATAACACCGTTCGTTTCCATGCTGGCCGGCGAAAAGAAAAAGGATTGGAAAATCAATCCTTTCTCCCATAGCGTTCATCCGACGACTTCATATTCATCGACGCCGGGAATCAGTGCTCCATCCCCCTGAATCGGCTATCGAGATAATCATCTAAAACCCTTACCATTGTAGAAGAGCCACATCTGACCGCATCCCCAGGTTTCTCTTGCTTTCTCCGGCATTAGTCTGATGCCGGGTGGGGATTTCAGCTCTTTATGCCCTGTTTCCGAGAGGATGACAGGGCTTTCTTTTTGTGAAATCCAGAATCGTTTCAAAGCCTTATTTATATAATAATCAATACATTAACTCTTAACACACAACTATCATGAAAGCAAGCAAAGTTTTCGAAACCATGGAAAAAGGGTTCTCGCCCGCTCTTTCCATTCTTATGCTCGTGAGTCTGAGTAAAGACATTTACGAGTATGCAAAAGAAAAGGTCCAGACTCGTCGCCAGAGAAGGACCTCCAACCTCACCCCCGCCGGTGCTCACTGATGAAATACCATGAGCTATCTACGGACTGAGTCTCTCATCATCGCCTTTTTGGACACAACCCTTGCTCTATTCAGGGGTGTCCGTGACCTGAGATGGATTCTTAGGAACAAGTCGGCGATTCTCAAAAAAGCTATAATCAAAAAACAGAAACGCAATGAACAACGAGCAAGCACTAGTAGCCGTCCAGCCTGAAGAAGGTGGACAGCTGTTGGAATTACAGTTCGTCGATGGGCCAGCT
>JAEEII010000219.1 GCA_016281295.1 Bacteroidales bacterium | reverse complement strand
TTATCATTGACAAAACGCACCTCCTCAATCCGATAGGGAAATGGCGGCTGTGGATCTTGTGGACGAGTCTTCTTAGCTTCTTTCGTCCCTTTTTGCAAATTCAAAGGGAAAGACATGCCATGTTGCGTGAGAGTGCCTTCAATGCCGCTTTCTTTCAGCATTCCTAAATAAGAGGCATTCAACGCAGACATCGTCAAGGTTAATTGGTTGTCATGAAACACGGTCTCATCCACCGGAACGCCATACGCCCCTTGGGCAGGGACATCCAAAGTGGCAGAGAAGCCATTTTCAGTATTCGTGATGTCGAAAGCCATTTCCAACTTTTGAGCACCAAAGTTGACTTCACCTTTCCAATAGCCCTCTATTTGGGCATTGGTCAGCTTTGCAATAAAGCTTAATACAATGATTAAAATAGTGATTCTTTGATACATAATAATAGATTTTTTACCTCACCCCCCGACCCCCTCTCCATAGCGGAGAGGGGGAGCGTTCTACCCTGGGCACTATCTCCCTCTAAATTCTAAATTCTAAATTCTCAATTCTTGTTTTTCTTCCTTCCGCTCTTTTTCAGGGCTTCGGCGATGATCCATTGGAGCTGACCGTTGACGGAGCGGAACTCATCGGCTGCCCATTTCTCCAACGCTTCCATGGTCTCGGCATCGACCCGGAGCAGAAAGGTCTTGGTGTTTGTACTATTTTCTTTTTCCTTTGCCATCACTTACCTCCCGCCTTCACGATTGAAATCATCTCTTCAGTCTCCGCCTCTGTGGCACAGTTGAGGTAATACAACTCACCATCGAAAGTGCGCACTTCAAGGACAGGGCCACCATCCACGCAGAGGAACAGCATGCAGCTTTTTCCGTCCTTTAGGCGGAAATGCCCGATGTTGACCTTATCTGTAGAGTGTCCGTTGGTACGAAGAGAGATTGCCGGCCAATGACTTAAAACGTTCACCGTCTCGATTTCATTCATAGGAATCACAGCACTGTATCCCCCACCCTTGGCCGTAATGGATTCATCAGAAACTTCAATCGTTGCCGGTTTGATACCTAAGAAGAAGAAAAACAGCACGCCGACGAGGATCACCACAGCTATGATGATACCAATCAAGGTCTTTCTTCTATCTTTTTTGCCTTCCTCACCTTGCAAGCCAGCATCGTATTTCCGCATGATCAGTGTACAGGCAACAAGCATGGAGATGAGCACGGTGAACGTCACCACGAGATGCATTCCCATGGAGACATGCACCAAAGTCGATAACCCTCCCAATAACAGCATGACGGAACCGCCTAACAACTGTACGATACAAAACCCTCGTCCCAGTCCCGCCAAATCGATTTTTTCCTGACGCTTTTTCGACATGGTGCTGACACCCGAGATCATCGTCGGGTGACGATTCGTCAGAAAACCCGAGATAATTAATATCACACCTATTAATAAATCAATCCAAAACATGTTATTTAGTTGTTTAGTTTAATCAGTTGTGCTCTGACCTCACCCCCCGACCCCCTCTCCAGAGGAGAGGGGGAGCGTTCTACCCTGGGCCATCTCTAACGGGGTAGCTCCCTCTAAATTCTTAATTCTAAATTCTAATAAAGGCTTCCTGTGTTGACAACAGGTTGGGCGGACTCGTCGGCGCAAAGCACCACCATGAGGTTGCTCACCATAGAGGCCTTGCGTTCCTCATCGAGTTCGACAACACCTTCAGCTTTGAGCTTGTCAAGAGCCATTCTGACCATCGACACAGCGCCTTCCACAATCTTCTCACGAGCCGAGATGATAGCGGCAGCCTGCTGACGACGCAACATCACAGCAGCAATCTCAGGAGAATAAGCCAAGTAGTTGATACGGGCTTCCAGCACCTCCAGGCCTGACATCGCCAAGCGTTCGTTCAGCTTTGCCAACAGCACATCGTTGATCTCCTTGCCACCCGAACGAAGGGTGAGCTCATTAGCCTCTGCCTCGTTCTCATCGTAGGCATACATGCCCGCCACCTCACGCAAGGCAGCATCGCTCTGCACCTTGATGAAGCTCTCGAAAGCCTTCATGCGGTTGCTGACCGTCACCGGAGCCGTACCCGAACCTCCACCTGCCATGGTCTGTGAGTCAATCTCAAACATGGCCTTGTAAGTGTCCTTCAGCTTCCAAACCAGAATCTGACCAATCATAATAGGATTGCCCGTCTTGTCGTTCACCTTGATATTATCAGGGTTGAGGTTACGGGCACGGAGGGAGACCTTCTTGGAAGTCATGAAGGGGTTGACCCAATGGAAACCCGTCTTGGTGAAAGTGCCTTTGTACTTGCCAAAGAACAACATCACCATGGCCTCGTTCGGTTCCAGTTTGCGGAAACCGATGGGCAGGAAGACCGCCAACAGTATGCAAAGAACCGACAGCATAGGGAAGATAGCATGCTCATTAGCATAAAGCGCCAAAAAAACCACTGCAAGAGCTACGAGGGCGATTTCCATGAACAATGCGACGAATCCATTCATCGCGAAACCTTTAAATTCAAATTCTTTTGTTTCCATAATGATATTATTTTGATATTATAATGATGCCACAAAGATACATTAATTTTGAAACATGCAAGTTTTTTTTCGTCTTTTTTTTATTTTTTTTATTTTTGTGCTGTAAAAAGAATGCACGGTTCGATAATATTAATAAGGTATATATCATGAAGAAGATTTATTTAGCAATGGCAGCGATGCTGATGATGGCTAGCTGCACCTCCCTTAAAGTTGTGAATCAAGATGCTGCATTAAACGCAGGGGCTGCGGCTGTACAAGCGTTGACCATCAGCGACGCACAGATTGCTCAGCTATGCACCGAATATATGGCGCAGATGGACAAGGAGAACACGGTTCTTCCTGCGAGCAACGATTACTCACAACGTTTAACCCGTATCATGTCGCGATTCAAGAACATCAGCAACCTGAATCTCAACTACAAAGTATATCAGTCTAACACGGTGAATGCCTTTGCCAGTGGTGATGGCAGCGTGCGTGTTTACACCGCTTTGATGGATGCCATGAACGACGATGAGGTGTTTGCAGTCATCGGCCATGAGCTGGGTCATTTAATCAACAAGGATGTCCGCGATGCTTACAGGGCCGCTTATTTAGTGGTGGCTGCCCGTTATGGCATCGCCGCCATCAGCGACATTGGAGGAGCTGTCTCCCAGGGTTTCTTGGGCGATCTCGGCCAACAGTTAGCCAG
>JAEEII010000218.1 GCA_016281295.1 Bacteroidales bacterium | reverse complement strand
TATTCTTCCTGGAACCCCCAAGGCTTGTTCAGAAGGTCAAAAATTGTGTTGGATGAAAGAGCCACTGATTTTTCCACTGTGATGCGCGATGATAAAATGCCACAGCCTCCGATGACGTTGCTGAAATCCGCTGAAAGACTGGGGGCGCTGTTCATCGCTTGAACGAATTGGTAATAATTGTAGAAACTCTCACCCGCACCGGATATGGAAATGATAAAGTCATCCACATAACGTGTCACATGAGGGTGATTCACATCCCAAATGGTATCGCTGCCAATAGCCGACTCCAGCAGGTTGAAAAAAGTATTCACCGAATAATACATCTTATGGGTGTTTTCAAACACTTTCTCGAAAGCCCCAAGAGGTCTTGTCCCGTATGACCAAGACACCTCTTTTATTTCCTCAGGGCCGTCATCATGAATCTCTCTGTATTTGAACTTCATCCCTATCTCATAAAGCACAGCCTCTTCTGTGGATTGAAACATCAAGGATGACATCGCGTCACTTGGCTTGGATTTAAAGCTCACCATGGTCGCGCTCACAGAAATATCCCCACCCACAACACCTGTCTCAGCTGTAACCGTATCACAGTCCGTGTTGACGATGCATAGTTTATAGTGGTATTTCTCATGGTCGGTATTGGTGTTGAATCGTTCGTCAGTGTAATACAGCCGTTGATGTGGTGAATAGAACACGCCTTCTTTCTTGTTGTGAATGGTCAAAGTGTCGAGATAAAAAAGGCGACCGGTAGGACGAAACGGTTGTCCTTGGGTGCTTTTCAGCTCCATGAAAAAGGCATCGAGTTTATAGGAGTAATTGCTTGAATCATAAATCAAGGCAATGTCATTGGCATTGATAGGATGGTCATTGTCGCTGCAAAACGCCTTGGTGATTTTGATGTAATTGGTGTCAGCAGCCGCATCGATAAGGCCATACACCACGGGTACGTCTTTATAATCGGCATAGAGGTCAACATCCGTGCTGCACGAGGCAAAGACGAGAAAAAGGGAGAGGACAAAAACAGTTTTCTTTATCATCATATCAATTCTCTACAGACCGGACTAAACGAACCGACACACCATAATGCTTTCTAAGAGGATAATCACTGAATAATTGTTCGTTATCAGCAGCCATAGCGCATGCGTTTGCGGTGATCGTATAGGCCTCTTTGTTAAAGGTGGAAGACCAATAATAACAGACCTGCCCAAAATCAACGAGGGTATTGCCATCACGGCCTCCTGCAGCAGGCAAGAAGATCGCACCCGCTTCTTCCATTTTTTCCCATTTGGTGAGGCTTATCTTGTTGCTGCTGAACGCGGAGGCAACATTGTTGGTGTCGTTCAAATGAAAGGCGCTGGCATCCCAATCGTCGGGCAACAACAGCACACCATTCACTTTGTTCAGCATGGCCTTGGCAAAACGCACGCCACTCGCGGTGTTTCGCTGATGGAACACGTAACTCCACTCATCTTTCCGCAAGGTCCGCCAAGTGTCGGTCTGGTTTCCCCCGTTATTAATCGAGTTGTAACCCCAGTCGGTCTGTCCTGCCAAATCAGCAAATCCAAAAGCACTGTTGTTCCAGCCATAGTCACCGTCATTTGTGCTCGTGCTCCAGGGCTGATAACAAATTGCGCCACAGGAATAACCACTGGTTCCCCAACCAAAGAGATCAATATAGCCGTTATAGGACTCCGAAATATTTTGGTTCCCCTCGCCTATACAGTCATATTGATTGTCAGCGAAACGCCAAAGGTTTTCGGAGGCTTGGTATTGCAGATTACCTTGTGAAAAATAGACTTTTTGGGTATCACTTACTGAAAAACGACCCAAAAGCAGACCGCTTCCCATCGTTGTGACTTCTGCAGTGGAGAAAGAGTCTCCGTTGTTCACAAGAATCGACCCGTGTGCGGAGTTTGAGACTATGTACCGATAATAATACGTGGTATAGGGCTGAAGTCCTTCCAACGTAACTGAGTAATATCCAACATCAGAAGAAGGTTCTGCCGTCACCACCACCGATGTCAGGAAATTGGGGTCGGTATCATATTCCACTTTTGGCATGTAATCATCATTCCCTCTATTCACGTTGAAAAGAAAGGTGACTGCGTTTCCCGAGACCGTCACTTCTTCGTTCAAACGGGGAAGATACGCTATTTTGTCGCAGCAGACAAACAGCAGCAAAGTACCGAAAATAATAAAAATAATTGTTCTTTTCATAATGATTGCTTTTTCTTAATGAATATAATGCAAAGCACGATAAAGACCCACCAAAGCGCCTTCCCTGGTGTTTGGAAGATCACTGGTTTTGGCGTAACTATAGCCGCCAATAAAACCATCGTTATACCATGCCCAACTGTTAGAATCCACCTCAATCATGACACCGCTCTTTTTGATAAAAGCAATCTCTCCGTATTTTCCATCCGTAAAAACCACTTTGTATTCAGTTCTAACACGGTTGTCTTCTTTTATAGAAATAGATTTAACATAACTGTTAATATTATTTACATTAACCGAAAGTTCCTTTGCTCTCTCCTGCTCTCTTCTTCGTTGTGCGTCACGCTCAGCCTCATAGGCAAGTTCCTGACGGTTCTTCATCTCACTGCTCAGATAGTTCGACAAGCTTGACGAGGTCTTGGTGCTTGTCACCAGCTGGCCTTTTGAATAAGTGTATTTCTCCACATCGCTGTTACTACTATAAATGACTCTGTAGGGGCTGTCCACGCCGCTGGTAGTGACTGTCTTTACCACCTCACCGTCCCATTGGTCGTTGACACAATTGCCTTTGTAAACGATGGTGAAAACACCATTGTGGGAGGCACGATAGGAACCGTAGCTTCCCAAGGTCTGCGTATAGGTGAAAGAGCCGTTTTTCTTTCCGTTTTTGAAGGTTCCGACCCATTTCCCGCCATTATCGTATAAGGTACCTTGTCCTTCGGCCAAGCCATTGCTGATCGATCCATCATAACGTCCTCTGCTATCAAAGATATAGCCCTTGTAGGAATCCACGCGATACACGAACGGGTAAGATCCCTTTTTGCTGTCAGCAAGCAATTTCCAAACATCAATGTCCTTTAGCAGTTCTTTGTTGCTGTAAGGCGATCCATCGCAGAAACGTTTCATGCCGTCGGGATTGTTTTGCACATAGTTCTTGAATTCAGGGAAGAACCCGTTTTTGAAGATTTCGGAGAGCGAGGAGAAACGTTTTACGTAACGGGTATAAAAATCGGATGACTCTCCAAGGTTACGATAGGAAGGCATCTGAAGATTATTGTTGTTGTTGGCCAGCCTAATCGCGTGTATTAGTGTGTTGGCAGCCGGATCGTTTAGGGAAACTGTAAAACTGACGATGGTTTCCTCGTAATAACCCCATTTGTATTCGCGTTCCACATCACCAAAAGTGATTTTGTATTCTGGATGCTTACGCATGAATTTTCTGAGGTCGTCCTCTTTGAAGCTGCAATTCTTGACATCATAATAGAGCCGGTCTATCTCTTTCGTGCCGTTACGATAGCCGATGCGCATATTCTGGTAAGTTATCGCATTCTCTATCTGTTTCCTGATGGCTCTTTCCTGGGCAAAACTCGATGTCACCACTAAAGCCACAAAAAATATAATCAATGCTATTTTCTTCATGGTCTCTATTTTTAGGGTTAATAAATATTCGTTCCGTATTTCGTTTTGTATTTATCAGCTTTGAATGTCTCCTCGTTCAAGAGGGAAATCCCCACGAAAGGATAAAGCGTGTTGAAGCCTCTGAGCATCAATCCTCCGGAAATCCTCAGATAGGAATGCCTTCCCAAACCATAATCGATGCCTGCCGAGGCCGAATTATAGATGTTCTTAGCACCTCCTTTGACATCGATTTTATCGCCCAACGACTCGTTAAGCGTGGAGACACCTATCAGTTCAGTCTCGACAAAAAACTTCGTCCTTTTCCTGCCGAATTTCAGTTGGGCACTGACGAGTGAAGCTCCCAAGCACCCCCAAGTACTCTTGAATGAATTGGAGAAGGTCTTGACAAGGGAATTCGGGAACATCCAAGTAATCGGGAAATAGTCGATTTCAAGATAAAAATCATACTTTACACCCAATTCACGGTTGAGATCCTCACCATAAATGTTACCTTCTTCATCCCTGCTCATAACGTACGGGTGACTGGTAACACCTATCCAATTGATTCTCAATGAGGATTGGTTCACCGTAGGGAAAAAGGAATAGGTTATGGATTCTGTTGCCGCAGGGTCACCTTGTGGTCTTAAAAAATCGGGAAGATGCTTCCCAAGACCCAGAATCAGCCCTTGTGCGAAAGTGGTTTCCACCAGGAAAACCATCAATAGTAAAAGAAAACACTTTTTCATATTCTTACATTTAATAACCTAATAAATACAACATACCAACTCCGAACGAGACATCCGTATAGGTATATTCACTGTCGAAAAGAGGCAAGGTTGAAACACCGGCGAAAAAGCAACCTTTCAAATGACCTCCTTCCCCGATGATATAGCTTAAATAACCACCCAATTCTATCCCATGCTTTTCATTTTCAATCCTGTAATTACCATTGGCATCAATGACGCGATAAGTCCCAGCACTCCCATAACCCACACTGGGAGTGAACAATAGAGAAGGGATTGGATGCCACGTAATACCTCCCATCACTGCCCGGTGACGAATATTACCGTCGATACTTTTTTTAGAGCCGGAGATCTGTGGAAGTTCGTGTTTCAGAAGAATTTCACCACCAAAGCCTTCCTGCACTAAACCGACACGGATCATCGGAATGGTGGAAAAAGACGCTCCGGGAAGGATGTATAACAATTTCTCTTTTTTTCGGGCATACTGGCCTTGCGCTTCCCCTGCAACAGCAAACACCATGGCCAGCAAAAGACAACACATCAATGCTTTTTTCATTTCATTGGACCTCGTTCTATCCCATCAGGTCATCGGTTTTCATTATTATTATTATTACTCTTATCTTGAACCAGGCGCACCGAGTTGCCAAAATAGCGACTGGTGTAGGTGTAGTAATTGACATCAAGATATCTTGAATCGAAAAACACATAGAAGGCATCGTCACTGCCTTTGTGCGTGGCCGACCAGTAATTGCCCCAGTAACCAACATTGGTCGGGGTTGTCCCGGAGCGATAGCCGGCAGCGGGCAAAAAGACCGCACCGTGGGCTTCGAGCATACTGACCCAATCATCTGCGGAGATGACATTGTCTTCGAAGTTTCCGCCATTAGGACTATTCAATGAATAGAAAGCGGCGGACCAATCGTCGGGTAACAAGACGATTCCAATTTTATTGTTCACCTTAGCCCTAGTCCAGCGGATGCCGCTTAACGTAACACGAGTGTTGACCACATAATTCCATTCCTGATAGGTCAATGTTCTCCAGAGATGAGTAGCATTACCGCCATTACTGATAGCGTTGTAGCCCCAATCAGCCATACCCGATTGATCAAACAGGTTACAATTGGCATCCCCGTAGGCATAGTATTGCGAATTGTCCGTCGAGGTGCTCCAAGGCTGATAACACAATGCCCCATGGTTGAAGCCGCTGGTGCCCCATCCGAACAAGTCGATCCAGTCGAAGAACGTGGGCGAGATATTGATATTAAATCCGCCTATATAATCCCATTGGTGTTCAGCAAACCGCCAAGTGTTTGTAGAGGCCATATATTGAAGGTTGCCTTGCGAGAACAGAACCTGTTGGTTATTACTCACCGAGAAAAGACCGTTGATGGCTCCTTCGTGGAGATTATCATCGCCGGGGGTATCTCCGCCACCGGAAAGGGTAGTGAAACTCACTTCGTTGCCGTAGGCCGTTCCTATCACATTGGTGGCGTATGCACGCACATAATAAGTCGTGTTTGGCAATCGGTCTGTGACATCGACTGAGAAACTGCCTGTACCCACTCCGCAAAGCAGATGGCCACCACTAATCGTTGGGTTGTGATTGGTACTCCAACACACGCCGCGTTCGATAACAGGCTGTCCACCACCAGAAACCACAACACCACCGCAGGAAGCCGAAGATGAGGTGATGTTTTCGGCTTCGGAAGTCGTGACTTGAGGAAGCTCACCCACCAAAGGGCGAACCAGACGGACAGAATAACCCTCATAACGACTGTAATAGTCTTGAGAGAAGAAATTATCTTGGTAAAAGTAAAAACACCATGAATTGTCATTATTGCCCATGGAAGAGGACCAATATAAACCCACAGAACCCACACCAGACACCGAAGTCCCATTCCGAAAACCAGCCGCAGGCAAAAACATCACCCCATACTGTTCCAAAACGCTCCATTCTGTCATAGTGAAAACATTAGCTTCGTATGTCGCCCATCGTCCGTTAATAGACGCGATAGGATAATAACAGCATTGCCAATCATCGGGAAAGACCATCATCCCGGGAACACCGTTCACCGTAGCTTTTGCATAACGACATCCCGATGGCGTCGTTCTCAAATCAAACAAATACCTCCATTCCTCATGCTTGGGCGTTCGCCAAATGTTCTCGGTGTTTCCACCGTTGCTAATGGCGTTGTAACCCCAATCCGCCTTCCCCGTCTCGTCATATAAATGATAGCTCGATGATCCGTATGCGCAATAATCGCTTGAAGTTTGGCTCGTGCTCCATGGTTGATAGCTATTGGCTCCATGGTTATAACCACTCGTTCCCCATCCAAACAGGTCGCGATCCTTTTTCTGCGAATTGCTACCCTGCCCGGTATCGCCAATACAATCCCATTGGTGGTCGGCAAACTTCCAATAAGAGGGTGTCGCACTACCGATAAATTGCAGATTACCCTTGGAGAAAAAGACCTTTGTGTTCTCGCTCAATGAGAACACCCCATTCAGTCCGCCTTGAGGAATGCTGTCTGCAAGATAAGGTTTGAAATTCTTCAATGACGGGAAAAAGAAGCTCACGTTTTCAACACGATTCGAAAGATAAAGGTAACCTTCTTCAGGTGTCATACTTTCAAGAGAACCCTGCCAAACACCCTCGGAGGCATCATAACTTGCATAACTTGATTGCCCCTTTATCATGTCGCCATCGGCTGGCGTAAAATATACAAAAGCTTGGTCAAGAGGTAATTCGTCTTCAAGAGGGTATCCAATCCAATTCCAGCCAGACTTCAAAGTAACCTGACAATGATTCAAGTCAACCCGTTCTCCCGTCAATGACAATGTCAAGTCATGATCTGCCATCATCAAGTACATCTGCGAATTGCTCAAGCTCATTAGTTGCCCGCTCCATCCTTCTGCTCCGTATGTGGCAAAACCATCGTTTTGAGATTTTATCACAACAGAGGTGCTGCCCGTTGCCAAAGCCTCCTTCAATTCTTCAAATTGAGTCTCATCGAGAAATATGGGGCTCGAGAACCAATTCCAGCCAGCACCAATTCCCATAGAGATTGTAACGAGGACATCGCTCACCAATCGCATAGATATTCCCGTGTTGGGATAATCATGGTACTGAGGCGACACAGAATAATTCGAGAAACCACAAGCTAACATGTTTCCTGGTGAGAGGGTTGACGACTGATAATAACCCATGGTTCCTATATCATACACATTCCAACCATCAAGAAAACCAAAAAAGCGACAACCCGCTGCGGGCAAAAACACAGCTCCATGCGATTCCAATGTGTTCCATTGCGATGCAGTAATGGCATTACCACTGTAATCGGCATCCTCTTTATTGATGTTCTCTAACGAATAATACGAGCCGCTCCAGTCATCAGGCAACAGAATCATACCGTTGACACTGTTCACTTGAGCTTTGGCATAGCGAAAGCCAGATTCTGTATTACGGATGTTAAATAAATACAGCCATTCCTCGGCCGACAAGGAACGCCAAGTACGAGAATAATTCCCACTGTTGTTGAGAGCCTGACAAGCCTCGTTGCCCTGGCTCAATGAGAACAAATCACTCCAGCCAGGTCCAAACAGATTACCTTCAACATCACCAAGATAGTCCCATTGGTTTGCGGCAAAGCGAACAGCGGCTGTGGTGTTGTTAAATTGCAGGTTTCCTTTTGAAAAACTCACTTGTTTGCTGTCGCTCACGGAGAACAGTCCAGACAGAATACCTGGCTCAGGCACCCCAGCTTTAGATAACCCCGTCAATCCCGACAATAGAACCATCAAGATTGAAATCAATACTATTCTCATCTTCTTCATTTATTAAAATCCATCACGACCCATTTTCAACAAATAGTCGTTTTTTTATTTTTGCGCAAAGTTCAGAAAAAATTTTTGCATTTGCAAATGCCATTCTAAAAAATTGGAATTTGAAAACAGCGAAGTGGGTTCTAAACAGACAATCTCAAAAAAATCAATTGAACTGGTTCATCGTCCGGTCTGGCCCTTGTGTCACGAAGCACTTGATGGCTTCAACAGCCTTATCGACGGTTTGGTCAACAACAGGTTCTTCTGAGGGTTTCCAGGATCCGAGCACGAAGTCGATTTGACGACCTTTCGGGAAGTCATCGCCGATGCCGAAGCGGAGGCGGCAAAAAGCATTGGTGCCGAGTTTTTCGATGATGTCAGTAAGGCCGTTATGTCCGCCGTCGGCACCTTGTTTGCGAATACGAATGGTGCCCACAGGAAGGGCGATGTCGTCATTGACGACCAAAAGATTCTCGATGGGAATCTTCTCCTGATCCAACCAGTATTTCACCGCCTTCCCGCTGAGGTTCATATAAGTGGTTGGTTTGATAACAACAAGAGTCCTGCCCCGGTATTTCATCTCCGAGACTTGGGCGAGACGGCCCGTGGTGAAAGTACCTTCGAGATCTTTGGCTAAACGGTCGGCGATGCGGAAGCCGGCGTTGTGGCGGGTGTTTTCATATTCCGCGCCGATATTTCCCAGGCAGGCAATTAAATATTTCATAGGTTTTTATACAACGTAGAGACGGTGCGCACACCGTCTCTACAAAAAGGTTTATGGCCAAAATGATTGTATTATTCTTCGGATTCGTCAGCAGCGACAGAAGCGCCACGGGCAGCACGAACCTCGACGATGACCTGGTAACCGGGGGTGACCATGGTGACACCTTCAATGTTCAGGTCGCGAACCTTGATGGAGTCGAGGATGTTAAGGTTGCTGATGTTGACGGTGATGACCTCAGGAATATCCTTGGCGAGACCGCTGACTTTGATTTTACGGATGGCTTGTCTCAGCTTACCACCACGCATGACACCGGGGGCGCTGCCTTCAATGGCGAGAGGCAGAGTGACGGTGACGGGTTTGTCATCCTTCACGAGGAGGAAGTCGGCGTGCAACACGTTGTCAGTCACAGGATGATACTGAACATCCTGAAGGATGGTGTTGTACGACTTTCCGCCGATGGTGACGTTGATGATGAAGGTCTCAGGAGTGAAGAGGATCTTCTTGAAATTTTTGGCTTCGGTAGCGAAATGGATTTGCTCGTCGCCGCCATAAAGGACGCACGGCACCATCTCGGCCTTACGGAGGGCCTTAGCATCTTTTTTCCCTACGTTCTCGCGAAGAGAACCGCTCAATGATACTGTTTTCATGGTGTTAGATTTGTTATTTTGTTAAGTTGTTTATTTGTAAAGAATTTAGAGAAATTCTCTCCATTCTCAATTATTTAAAGAGTGAACTGATGGATTCATAGCTTTCGATGCGATGGATCACATCGGCGAACAGGTCGGCAGTACTCACCACCTTGATTTTCTTGGAGGCATTGGGAGGCAACGGGATGGAGTCGGTGACGACCACTTCCTCGAACACCGAGTTGTCGATGCGTTCCATGGCGGGGCCGCTACACACGGCGTGGGTGGCAAAGGCGCGGACGCTCTTAGCTCCGTTGTCCATCATCACCTGTCCGGCTTTGACGATAGTACCGGCGGTGTCGATGATGTCATCCATGATGATGACGTTTTTGTCTTTCACATCGCCGATGAGGGTCATGCTGTCCACCACGTTGGCGCGAGAGCGTTGCTTATGGCAGATGGCCAGGTCGCAGTCAAGGCGTTTGGCGTAGGCGGAAGCACGTTTCGACCCGCCAATATCAGGCGAGGCAATCAGCAAGTCTTCGATGTTCATCTTCTTGATATGGTCGATGAACAAGCTAGAGGCATACAAGGCATCGACAGGGATGTCGAAAAAGCCTTGGATTTGATCGGCGTGGAGGTCAAGGGTGATGATACGGTTGACACCTGCTGCCTGGATGAGGTTGGCCACCAGCTTGGCGCCAATGCTCACACGAGGCTGATCCTTTCGATCCTGACGCGCCCATCCGAAATAAGGAATCACCGCGATGATCTTATGCGCCGAGGCACGCTTGGCGGCATCAATCATCAGCAACAACTCCATCAAGTTGTCAGTCGGAGCCATGGTGGACTGCACGATAAACACATGATGACCACGAATGCTTTCCTCGAAAGAGGGCTGGAACTCATGGTCGGAGAATTCAGTCACAATGGACTTTCCAAGAGGAGCACCATACGATTCGGCAATCTTAGCGCCCAAGTCTTTGGTCGCTCTGCCGGCAAAAATAGTAACGTATCGCTGTGACATCGGTCCGTGTTATTTGATTTCGGGCTGCAAAATTAGTGCTTTTACGGGAGACCACCAAACCTTTTTTACAAAAAACCCTTTTACAAACAGTAATTCGGATTTTTTTTAAATAATGGTTGCAGTTATGATTTTTTTTGTAATTTTGCAGCCTCGTTCGTTGAAAACATGCCGAAGTGGCGGAATAGGTAGACGCGTCGGTCTCAAAAACCGATGAGGTTAAACTCGTGCCGGTTCGATCCCGGCCTTCGGTACACCACAGCCTCCAGGGTTTCTTGGGGGCTGTTTTTGTGTCAACACCCACATCGTCAAACCTATGCCATGACGTCAATACGCTCAGCCAGCAAACCCACCGCGGCATTACTCTTCGCCATGCTCTTCCTCGTGGCGGCAGGGCTGTTCATCGAATGGGATTATCTAAACGAATATCCTTCTCACATCCACGCCTGGGCCGAGCAAGACCATTACGCACTCTCCTTGGGATTCCAACACAACGGGTTCGACTTCTTCCATCCCGAGACCATGATCTACAACAAGCAGTTTCCCGGATGGTGGAAAGAAGCCTACGACACCACGGTGACCTCGGCGGGATTCCCCATCCACGAGTATTTCGCCGCCTTGCTGATGAAGCTCTTCGGCACCACCTCGCCCTGGGTGTTCCGTGTCTGGACCTTGCTATGGTCATTCCTTGGATTAGGTTTCCTTTACAAAATCAGTTACCGACTCACCTCCGACGGAGCCAAGTCGCTGCTGGTATCCAGCATCGCCCTGACCTCCCCTGTGATGGCCTATTACCTCAACGGATTCCTGCCCGGTGTGCCCGCATTATCTCTGAGTATCATAGGCTTCTGGTATTATCTCAAACACCTCGAAAGTCGGCAACGACGGGATTTTCATGTCTCTATCGCCTTCCTCACCTTGGCCATGCTCATCCGCACCACTTTCGCCATCGCACTCATCACGGTGCTCTGTTTCGAATTGTGGCGCATCCTTCGTAAGGAAAGCACCTTTCTCGACAAGCTGTCTGCCGTCCTGATCTCCCTTTGCGTGTATCTCGCATGTTTTCTCTGGAACCGTCATCTGACCCAGCAGCACGGCACCCTTTTCCTCAACCAACTGCTTCCTCCCGAGAGCTGGCAGGATGCCAAAGAACTCCTCAGCGATGCCTATCATAACTGGAGGTTTCATTATTTCCAACGTTTTCACTACGGGGTGTTTTTGATGACAATCCTCGCCGCAGTCGCTGCTGCCTTATATCGAGCATTTCGCAAGAAATCCTTCTCGAAAATGAGCCCTGAGAAAAAAACCTTGTCTCTATGGTGGCTCCCCTTGATACAGCTGTTTGGATGCTTGTTGTTCACCGCAGCCATGATGCAGCAGATTCAATATCACGACTACTACTTCCTCGACACCTTTTTCCTACCTCTGTTGCTGGTGTTGATTCTCCTCCTCAAGAGCATTCCCACACCCACCCGTAAGGTTCTCGTAGGTGTCGAATACCTCATCGCCCTTGTGCTGCTGGTGGTGATGATTCACAACGCCTCCGACATGCAAGTGTTCCGCCGACAATCCGAGAACTATGCGTGGAACACCCATCAAAACTACCAAGACGCTGACCTGTTACTTGACTCGTTGGGTATCCCCGCCGACGCCAAAGTACTCTGTCTTTACGGATACGCCCAAAACGGTCCTTTTCTTCAGATGAAACGCAAGGGATTCATTGTGATGGAGGACAAAGACGAGCTGTTGGAAGCTGCTTTTCAATTCCCGTTCGACTGTGTGGTCATTGAGAACGAAAAGCTCGACACCTATTATATTAATAGAGCCTCGTTTTTCAACGGATTGAAAAAATTTGGCGGCAATGAAAAAATATCCGTATTTTTGCCGTTTTATTCTACTATTGAATCAATGAAGTATTGAATCTTTAACTTTTTAAATAAAAATGATTTACACCCAAGAAGTGCAACATCAATGTTGCGTGAAGAAAGGCGCCAATCATCCCTGCGCTCCGATTCCGGAGGAAGGCAAGTGGGTGCGCGTCAAAGATGTGAAAGACATCAGCGGGTTCACCCATGGTATTGGTTGGTGTGCCCCCCAACAGGGAGCTTGCAAGCTCACCCTTAACGTAAAAGACGGCATCATCCAAGAAGCCCTGGTCGAGACCATCGGATGCTCTGGCATGACTCATTCGGCGGCTATGGCTGCTGAGATCCTGCCCGGCAAGACCGTCCTCGAAGCCCTCAACACCGACCTCGTGTGCGACGCCATCAACACCGCCATGCGCGAGATTTTCCTGCAAATCGTTTACGGTCGCTCACAGTCCGCTTTCTCCGAAGGCGGTTTGCTGATTGGCGCTTCATTGGAAGACCTCGGCAAAGGCCTGCGCAGCCAAGTCGGCACCATGTTCGGAACCCTTGAGAAAGGCCCCCGTTACCTCGAGATGACCGAAGGCTACTGCACCCGCATCGCCTTAGATGAGAACAACGAGATCATCGGCTATGAATTCGTCAGCCTCGGCAAGATGATGGATTTCATCAAGAAAGGCGACGACGCCAACGAAGCCCTTAAGAAAGC